>NZ_JBBCVW010000005.1:0-246055 GCF_037146215.1 Microbacterium sp. MMO-56 | reverse complement strand
TTGAACTGACCAAAGAGATACTCATTGCTGACTATCCGAATGCCGACACCCAAAGATGCCGGACTTTGATCCAAAGGAATCTCACCCAACCAAAAAGGTCGAGTCGAGGTTGTTTGGCATATGACAAGTGCACGCTGTTGAGTTCTCAAGGATCGGACGCTCCCACACACCAGCCTCACAGCCAGCACACAGGGCAACTTCACTACCTCACACCTTGCGATGAGCCGGTCACCACGCGTGTCGACTCGAGGTCGAACGCGAGGACTCGCCGTTCACAAGGCCAGATCGGATGTCTTGTCTGTCGGAATCACACCGGCGACGAGACAACTTCTCTATCTTATCCCTCTCGCTCGGCTTGTCAAATCGGCTGTCCGTGACGTCGCTGAGCGCGTCAGGCCAACACTCTTCGACCAGCATTCTGGAGGAGTGGGAAGCTCCATCGTAGACCATCCGGGCTGTGAAACACAATCCGTTCGTCCTCCGAGGGAGGTGGATCTCCGCGTGAGGGGCGAGGCCGTCGGCTCTTCGCTCACCTGTGGGGCGATCGGGTACTAACGTATGCCGGACTCGCGTGGGGCGCAAATCAGAGCGGCATCCCGGGCGTGTCTCGCGCTCTCGCCCGCGCGTGCGTCAGCGCGGCGCGCCCTGTTGAACTCCGAGCACCAGGACATCCGACGCGAGGTTCTGCCAGTTCAGGCCGCGCTGTCCGAAGAGCTCTCCGTCCGCATCGAGGAGCTGCACATCGCCCGACTGGTCGCTGCCGGCCACGGCGACGACGCCCGACGGCGTGCGGATGACCGACCCGAACCCGCCGACCACCTGCGCGGTCATCGAGGACTCGCCGTCCGCCGTCGTGACGACGGCGATGGTCGACCCGTCCAGCCAGGTCATCGCTCGGCCTGTTCCCGGCATCTCGGCGACGACCTTCCGCTCACCGAGGCCGGTCGGCGTGCCCGTCCGGTCGCGCTGGATGCCTGCGACCCAGAGCGCGTAGGTGCCGCCGTCCCGCACGATGCCCGCGAGCCGGGTGCCGTCGCGCGACACCCGCTGCGCCACGATCTGCGACGCCCCCGGCCATGCCCCGGGAACATCGACCGATACACCGTCGGCCCCGTGCGCCTCGACCGCCGTCGGCGCACCTTCCGGCACCGACCAGACGAATCCGAACGGGTCGATGGACGGGGCGACGAGACCGGCCCGTGTGTCGACGGTCGTGATCTCGCCGTCGGCATCCACCACCACCGCATGCCCGCTCGTGTCGCGCACAGCCGCCCGTGACCGGTCTGCGGAGATCTCCACGTCGGTCGGATCCGCCTGCGGCACGGCGTCCGACAGGCCTGGGATGCGCTCGATCACCGAGCCGGACAGGAAGCCGAAGGCATCCGCGGTGCGCACGAGCGGACGCGCGTAGATCCGGGTGGAGCGCACCGACACCGGCTGCGCGGCGAGGCGCTGCCCGTCGACGACCATGTCGACCTCGTCGATACTGGCCGATGCGAGGCTCGCGGCGAGCTGCGTCTGCATGCGGTCCAGCACCTCGGCGCTCAGGGCACGCGCACCCTCCTCGAAGGAGACCGAGGCGACCTTGTCCGCGCTCACCTGCACGGCGGCCTGGGTCAGTCGCGCGCCGTCCGTGAACGCGGTCGTCACCGCGGGCTCGAGCCACGCGCTCGGTCCACCGTCGACGAGGGCGTCGGCGATGTTGCTGGCGGCGTACAGCCGAGGGAACCACCGCTCGTCGGGGACGAGGTAGCTCCAGGTCGGATCGAAGAACTGCACGGCGTAGTTGTCGAAGACGACGACGAAGCGGTTGCGGTCCAGAACGATGCCGTCCGGCGCCTGCGTGATCCGCCATTGGCCGTCGGCCTGCTGGGCCAGCGTGAACGACAGGGAGATCTCCCCCGCGTCGCCCCACGTGGACAGCTCGCCGGACGCGTCGACGGTGGCCACCGGCGTCACCGACAGGCTGAAGGCGTTCGCCGAGACCTGATCGAGCGACCTGTCGCCCGGGCGATAGACCGTCACGCTCGCCCGCGGATTCCAGGTGCTGCGGAACTCGGGGGCGAGGAACTCCTTCGCGGTCTCCCAGTTGGTGCGGGGCCCGGACCCCGCCGCGATGAACCCCTCGACGATCTGCTGCGGAGTGGCGTCCTTGCTCGGACCGTCGGGCAGGAAGACGATGTTGCCGCCGGTGTCCTCATCCGGGATGGGCTGACCCGCGTTGACGGGACCCGACGTGGGAAGACCGCCGCACGCGACGAGGAGCAGCGCGAGCAGTGCCGCGAGGCCGGCCATGGCGGTGGTGCGCAGACGGGTCATGATCGGCGCCCCTTCTGCGCCCGCGCGGGCGGCTCGACGACGGGCACGGTGATGGGCTGGGTGAGGCCGATGTCCTCGAGGGGGGCGCCGTCATCCCCCGGATCGACCGGGATGGGCGACGCGCCGTCGAGAGGCTGCCCATGGCGCGGGAGGGTGAGGACGAAGTGGGTGCCGCGCCCCAGCTCCGACCACACGGCGAGCGTCCCTCCGTGCAGTCGGGCATCACCGAGGGCGATCGACAGCCCGAGGCCGGTCCCGCCGATGGTGCGCTTGCGGGACGGATCGGCGCGCCAGAAGCGATCGAAGACGCGCTCGGAATCGGCGGCGCTCATCCCCAGCCCGTAGTCGCGCACGCCGAGGGCGACCGCCCGCTGGTCGCTGTCGACCGTCACCACGATCGGTCTGCCTTCGCCGTGCTCGATCGCGTTGCCGAGCAGATTGCGCACGACCCGGCGCACGCGGCGCGGATCCATGTCGACGGGCGAGTATCCCCCCGGAGCGACCAGTCGCACGTCGCTGCCGTGCTGGTCGGCGAGCTGCTGCATCGACGCGATGACGTCCTCGGCCAGGTGCGCGAGAGAGGTCGGCTCGTTCTCGAGCTGGACGGATCCCGCGTCGTAGCGGCTGATCTCCAGCAGGTCGGTGAGCAGAACCTCGAACCGCTGCACCTGCGCGTGCAGGAGCTCCGCGGCGCGCGCGGTCGTGCCGTCGAACCGGTCGCGCTGATCGTTGAGCATGTCGCTGGCGAGTCGGATGGTCGTCAGCGGCGTGCGCAGCTCGTGCGAGACATCCGAGACGAATCGCTGCTGCACGAGCGACAGCTCCGCGAGCTCTTTGATCTGCGACTCGATGCTGTCGGCCATGGCGTTGAACGAGCGACCGAGCGTCGCGAACTCGTCGTCGCCTCGCACCGGCAGCCGCACCCCCAGATCTCCGCCGGCCAAGGTGGCGCTCGTCTCGGCCGCCTGGGCGATCGGCACCGTGATGGTCCTGACCACGATCCACGAGATGGCGCCGATGATGATGAGCAGGACCGCCCCGACGAGCCACAGCGTCACCTGGACGAACCGCAGCGTCTGCGCCTCGGAGGCGAGGTCGAAGGCGAAGTAGAACTCGTACGGCCCCACCTCGGGGAAGATGAGCTGCTGACCGATGACGACGCCGGGGACGACTCCCCCGCCGGAGGGGATGCCGATCGACTGCCACCAGCGCTGGTCGACGTCGCGCTGCACCGCCGTGCGCAGGCCGTCGCTGATCATGTCGGCGTCCAGGCCGCCGTCGAAGTCCTGCGGGGCGATGGAGGACGGCTCGTTCGAGACGCGGAAACCGGCGATCATGTCGGTGCCGGCCTGACGCGTCATCGAGACGATCGCCGCATCCATCAGCGCCTGCAGGCCGGCCGCGTCGCCTCCCACCTGCGCGGATTCGAGGGTGCGCTGCGTGGAGGCCGTCGCCCGGCCCACCGCCTCCTGCACCTGCTGCACGCGCGACTCGAACAGGTCGTTCTGGATGGCGAGCGCCATGGTCACGAAGGCCCCGAGGATCGCGAACGCGGTGAGCCCGAGGGTGAGCGCCAGCGTGCGGAACCGCAGCGAGCTGCGCCACGCGTGCGCGATCCGGTGCGGCCACGACCTCCAGTCGCGCCACGCCGCCCGCCATCCGCGCAGCGGCGACACGGCGTTCGGCGTCGTCATCGCCGTCCGGTCAGACCACCGCGCCGGCTCGGTAGCCGACGCCGCGGACCGTGGTCACGATCTTGGGGTTGTCCGGGTCGATCTCGACCTTCGCGCGGAGGCGCTGGACGTGGACGTTCACGAGCCGCGTGTCGGCCTTGTAGTGGTAGCCCCAGACCTGCTCGAGCAGCATCTCGCGCGAGAACACCTGTTGGGGTTTGGATGCGAGGGCGACGAGCAGCTCGAATTCGAGCGGCGTCAGCGCGATGGCATCCGTGCCGCGGCGCACTTCGTGAGCGGCGACGTCGACCACCACGTCGCCGGCGCGGAGGATCTCGCTCTCGACCTGGGTCCCCGGACGCAGCCGCGTGCGGATGCGCGCGACGAGCTCTTTGGGGTTGAAGGGCTTGACGATGTAGTCGTCGGCGCCGGACTCGAGCCCGCGGACGACATCGGCGGTGTCCGTGCGGGCGGTGAGCATGATGATCGGGACGCCGGATTCGGCGCGGATGCGCGTGCACACCTCGATGCCGTCCATGCCCGGGAGCATGAGGTCGAGCAGCACCAGATCGGGGCGCTCCGTGCGCCATGCCTCGACGGCGGCGGCGCCGTCCGCGCAGAACACGGGCTCGAAGCCCTCCGTGCGCAGCACGATGCCGATCATCTCCGCGAGCGCGGTGTCGTCGTCGACAACGAGGATGCGAGAAGTCATGGCGGCGGATTCGTCCTTCGGGGTCGACGGCGTGCCGTGAATCACCCTGCGTCCGCCGTCGCGGGCGTTCCCGGACAACGCCAGGGCGCAGCAATACAGTATCGGACGCTCCTGGGACCACTCCCAGGCGGCCCCGGCGATTCCGGACCCCGCGGCTCGTGCCGCGGCGCGACCCGAGGCGCGCCGGTGCTGTCGTGATCCGCGCGACGGGTGGACAATCACGAGCAGAGGCACGCTCCGCAGGAAAGGAACCGACGATGAGCGCAGACCCCCGTCCCGATGTCCCGATCGAACCCACCGAGCTGTCGCATACGCCCGACGCGGCGCACGACGGCGTCGCTCCGGCGACCTCCACGAAACTCGTCGCCGAGGCGGCGGGAACCTTCCTCCTCGTCTTCGGCGGCGTGGGCACGGCTCTGTTCGCCGCGAACAACGGGCTCGCCGACAACGGCTTCCCCGTCGGGGTCGGATACGTCGGCGTCGCCCTCGCCTTCGGTCTCACCGTGGTCGCGGGTGCGTACGCCTGGGGTCCGATCTCGGGCGGGCACTTCAACCCCGCGATCACGCTCGGCCTGGCGGCGGCCGGACGCTTCCCGTGGCGCGACACGATCGGCTACATCGTGGCGCAGGTCGTCGGCGGCGCGCTCGCCACCAGCGTCATCGTCCTCGTCGGGCTCTCCGCGCCCGACGGCTGGCTCAGCACCGCGATGAGCGGCGGCTTCGCCAGCAACGGCTTCGGCGAGCACTCCCCCGGCGGCTTCGGTCTCGGCTCGGCGATCACCGTCGAGATCGTCCTCACCGCGGTGTTCGTCCTGGTGATCCTCGGCGTGACGCACGCGACCCGCGGCAACGCGGCCATCGCCGGGCTCGCGATCGGTCTGACGCTCACCCTCATCCACCTCATCTCGATCCCCGTCGACAACACGTCGGTGAACCCCGCGCGCTCGATCGCGGCGGCGATCTACGGCGGGCCCGACGCCCTCGCACAGCTGTGGGTGTTCCTGCTGTTCCCGATCGTGGGCGGCCTGATCGCCGGTTTCGGCCACCGCGCCCTGTTCGAGCGCACGCGGGGCTGACCCCGGCACGACCCAGAACGGCCCGCTCCCCGAAAGGGAAGCGGGCCGTTCGTCCGTCGGTGGGACGGAACCGGTCAGCGGTGCAGGTCGAACCGATCCAGCTCGGTGACCTTCGTCCACGCGGCGACGAAGTCGCGCACGAACTTCTCCGACGCGTCGTCGGAGGCGTACACCTCGGCGAGCGCGCGCAGCTCCGAGTTCGAGCCGAACAGCAGGTCGACGCGGGTGCCGACGCCGACCTTCTCGCCCGAGCCGTCCTTCGCGCCGGCGAAGGCGTGCGAGCCGGGGTCGAGCGGCTTCCACGTCGTACCGAGGTCCAAGAGGTTCACGAAGAAGTCGTTCGTGAGCACCCCGACGCGCTCGGTGAACACGCCGTGGTCCGAGCCGTCCCAGTTGGCGCCGAGGACGCGCAGCCCGCCCACCAGCACCGTCATCTCCGGCGCCGTCAGCGTCAGCAGGTTGGCCCGGTCGATGAGGTGGTACTCGGCGGGCATCGGAGCCAGCGGACCCTGGTAGTTGCGGAAGCCGTCGGCCGCCGGCTCGAGGTATCCGAACGACTCGACGTCGGTCTGCTCCTGCGAGGCGTCGGTGCGACCGGGGTGGAAGGGCACCTCGACGGTGACGCCCGCATCCGCGGCCGCCTTCTCGACGGCGGCGTTCCCGGCCAGCACGATGAGGTCGGCGAGCGAGATGCCCACGCCCGCGGCATCCACGTCGGCCTTGATGCCGCCGAGGACGCTCAGCACGCGATGCAGCTGGGCCGGGTTGTTGACCGCCCAGTCCTTCTGCGGAGCGAGGCGGATGCGCGCGCCGTTGGCGCCGCCGCGCTTGTCGCTGCCGCGGAAGGTGGAGGCCGCCGCCCAGGTCGTCGCGACGAGCTCCGAGACGCTGAGTCCGGACTCGAGGACGCGGCGCTTGACGTCGGCGACGCCGGCCGGGTCGATCAGCTGCGCGGGTGCGGCGGGCACGGGGTCCTGCCACAGCAGCTCCTCCTCCGGCACCTCCTGGCCGAGGTAGCGGGCGACCGGGCCCATGTCACGGTGCGTGAGCTTGAACCACGCCCGCGCGAACGCGTCGGCGAACGCGGCGGGGTCGTCCTTGAACTTCCGCGAGATCTTGTCGTACTCCGGATCGACCCGGAGCGCGAGGTCGCTCGTGAGCATGCGGGGCTCGCGGCGGCCGTCGGAGTGCGCGAGCGGCACCATGTCGGCCCCCTGCCCGCCCGTCGGGCGCCACTGGTGCGCACCGGCCGGGCTCTTCATGAGCTCCCACTCGTACGCATAGAGGATGTGGAAGAACTCGTTGTCCCAGCGGGTGGGGTGGTAGGTCCAGGTGACCTCGAGGCCCGAGGTGATCTGGTCGTCGCCCTTGCCGGAGCCGTTGTTGTTCTTCCAGCCGAGACCCTGCATCTCCAGGCCCGCGGCCTCGGGGTTGTCCTCGAGGTTCGAGTCGGGTGCGGCTCCGTGTGTCTTGCCGAACGTGTGGCCGCCGGCGATCAGCGCGACGGTCTCCTCGTCGTCCATCGCCATGCGGGCGAAGGTCTCGCGGATGTCGCGTGCCGAGGCCAGCGGGTCGGGATGCCCGGCCGGGCCCTCCGGGTTGACGTAGATGAGACCCATCTGCACGGCGGCCAGAGGCTTCTCTAGATCGCGGTCGCCGCTGTAGCGCTCGTCGCCGAGCCAGGTCGTCTCCGGACCCCAGTACACGTCGTCGTCCGGCTCCCAGACATCCGCGCGGCCTCCCGCGAACCCGAAGGTCTCGAAGCCCATCTCCTCGAGGGCGACGTTGCCGGCGAGGATCATGAGGTCGCCCCACGAGATCGACTGGCCGTACTTCTTCTTGACCGGCCAGAGCAGACGACGGGCCTTGTCGAGGCCCACGTTGTCGGGCCAGCTGTTCAGCGGGGCGAAGCGCTGCTGCCCGGCGCCGCCGCCGCCACGGCCGTCGGTGACGCGGTAGGTTCCGGCCGAGTGCCAGGCCATACGGACCATCAGCGGGCCGTAGTTGCCGAAGTCGGCGGGCCACCAGTCCTGGCTGGTGACCAGGAGCTCGGCGATGTCCTTCTTGACGGCGTCGAGGTCGAGCGCCTCGAAGGCCGCCGCGTAGTCGAAGCCCGGCGTCAGCGGATTGCGCGACTCGGGGTTCTTGGCGAGGATCTTGAGGTTCAGCTGGTTCGGCCACCACACGCGGTTCGCCGATCCGCTCGTGGGGTGCGGCTGCGCGTGGACGACCGGGCAGGTCGCGGCCTCTTCGACGCGCGCCTCGTCGGTGTCGGTGACGGTGACGGACTGATCGATCTCGGTTGCGTCGTCGCCGATGCCGGCGACGCTGGGGTCTTGTTCGGTCACGGTGTTCCTTCCTCTCGTTCGGATGTGTGGGTCGGGGCTGGTGATGTCCGGGGCGGGGCTTCGACGGTCCGGCGCGGGGCGTCGGATGTCCGGCGCGGGGCGTCGGGCTCGGCGCACGCGGGGCACACGCCCCAATACGTGACCTCGGCGGAGGCGATCGCGAACCCGTGCGTCGAGACGGGTTCCAGGCAGGGCGCGTGGCCGACGGCGCAGTCGACGTCGCGCACGGTGCCGCACACGGTGCACACGAGATGGTGATGATTGTCGCCGACGCGCAGCTCGAAGAGCATGGGCTTGCCCGCCGGCTCGATACGGCGCACGATGCCGGCATCCGCGAAGTCCCCGAGGGCGTTGTAGACGGACTGCACGTTCGTCCGCGGCATCCCCTCGGCGACGATCCCGTGGATCGTCTCGGCAGCCGCATGCGGATGCTCGCGCAGCGCCTCGTAGACGGCCGCGCGCGACTCGGTCACCCGCAGGCCCGCGGCACGCAGCGCCTCGGCCGCAGAGGGTGCCACGCCGGATCGACTCACACTCCGCAGTCTAGCCTTCTTTTGAGTGATTCAAAATAACTTGTGCCCGCTCGGGGCGTGTCGACTCACCCGAGCGGGGGTGCGGCGCGGCAGGTTCGGGGTCGCACGTGGTCACCCCGCGGGCGCCGGGGTGCGGCGCGGCCCGGCCGGTTCGGGCTCGCGTGTGGTCACCCCGGTGTTGCCAGGGTGAGGCCCGGCAGGTTCGGGGCCGCGTGCGGTCACCCCGGTGTTGCCAGGGTGCGGCCCGACAGGTTGGGGTCGCGTGCGGTCACCCCGGGGCGCGGCCCGGCAGGTTCGGGGTCGCGTCACGCCGCCTCCTGCGAGCCACACCGACTCGACGCGACCCCGAACCTGCGAGTGGGCGACGGGAAGCGACCCCGAACTCGTGCTCGGGCAGGGACGACGAGCAGACAGACCCCGCACGGGCGGGCGCACAGGCGGGCGAACGCACGGACAGGCGCGCGGCCACGGCCCGACCGTGCGAGACAAAGTTCGCGGCCGTCAGCGAAGCGGATGGCGCAGCAGCGCGGCCCGCACGATCTCGGCGGCGCGGGGCTGTTCCCCGCGGATGTGGCGCGCTGTCACGCGGACCACCTCCCATCCCGCGGCGGCGAGCGCAGCGTACTTGTCCAGGTCGCGATGCCACTGTCGATCGTCGGTCGCGTGGTGCCGACCCTCCACCTCGACGATGACTCCGGCCTCCCGGTAGACGGCATCCGAGATGCCGATCCGTCGGCCGTGCTCGTCGTAGATCTCGACATCCAACTCGGGTTCGGGGAGGCCCGCCCGTGTCACGAGGACGCGGAACTCGCTTTCGAGCGGCGACATGCTCCCGACGCGGATGAACTCCAGCGCGTCGAGCAGCCCCGCGCGCCCGCGACGCCACGGGACGAAGGCTGCGGCACGGAGATCCTCGATGCGCGCTTTCTGCCATTCCGGGCGCGACCTCCCCCGGTCATCCCGCGGGATCCGCACGATCGCATCGCCGAGCACCACCAGCGCGTCGACGTCCAGGGTCGCGCCGGCGAGGGCCCACGACGATGCGGCATCCGCGACACGGAGTCCACCGACGTCGGTGATCCGCGCGAGGTACGGCGACACCTTGACTCCGTGCACATCGCGCCCGCGCGGCGCATGCAGGGGCGGGTGGATGCCCACCGTGAGCGGCGCACGATCCCACCCGGGGCGCAGCGGCAGATCATGCAGCGCGAGCGCGGCGGGACCCACGAAGAATGCGCCCGCAGGAGCGACCGTGGCGTACGCGCGGACCCGACGCAGCAGGGCACTTCGGATGCGGCGGTCGAGCTCGAGCGGATCGCTCGACGTCTCGGGTCGAGGAGAGTCGGGTTCGTGGCGCCGCAGGCGTGCTCCGCGGAACGGCCGCTCCAGGTCGGCCGCGCGCAGCCGCCGGGCGGTGACACCCCGGGCGAGGGCCTCGCCGCACGCGAAGCTCTCTCCGAGCGATGCCGGGAGGGGGCGAGGAATGCTGCTCATTGCTCCACGGTGCCCGCCCATCTCCCCCGCACTCGCCCGATCGCGCGAATATGTGGACATCCCCCGACATCGCCCCCTTGGGGAGGGGCCATCGACCCGGCACGTTCGGGGTCTCCTCACGCCGCCTCGGAGCCATCTCACCGACCAGACGCGACCCCGAACCCGCCCACCACCGACCACACGCGACCCCGAACCCGCGGCACCACCGACCAGACACCGCCCCGCACGCGCGGGCGCCCGACCCGCCTACGCACGTTCGGGGTCTCCTCACGCCGCCTCGGAGCCATCTCACCGACCAGAGGCGACCCCGAACCCGCCCACCACCGACCAGACGCGACCCCGAACCCGCGAAGCCACCCCGCAGGGGGAACCCCACCCGGACGCGGGCGCCCGACCCGCCCGGGCCCCGCCCACCCCGCGCCGGCCCGGAGCCGGACCCCGCGCCGGCCCGGGCCCGGGACCCCGCGGGTCAGTAGCGGTAGTGCTCGAGCTTGTACGGCCCCTCGACGGGCACGCCGATGTACGCGGCCTGCTCGTCGGTGAGGGTCGTCAGCCGCACCCCCAGCGCGTCGAGGTGCAGGCGCGCGACCTTCTCGTCGAGGATCTTCGGCAGCACGTACACGCCGATCGGGTACTCGTCGCGCTCCGTGTAGAGCTCGATCTGCGCGAGCACCTGGTTCGTGAACGACGCGCTCATCACGAACGAGGGATGCCCCGTGGCGTTCCCGAGGTTCAGCAGGCGCCCCTCGGACAGCACCAGGACGCTCGTCCCACCCGGCAGACGGTACTCGTGCACCTGCGGCTTGATCTCGATCTTCTCCACGCCCGGGATCGCCTCGAGGCCCGCGATGTCGATCTCGTCGTCGAAGTGCCCCACGTTGCCGACGATCGCCAGGTGCTTGAGACCCTGCAGGTGCTCAGTCGTCACGACGCGCGTGTTGCCGGTGCCGGTGATGAGGATGTCGACCTCGCCGATGACGTCCTCGAGGCGCGCGACCTGGAATCCGTCCATCGCCGCCTGCAGGGCGCAGATCGGGTCGACCTCGCCGATGACGACGCGCGCACCCTGGCCGCGCAGCGCCTCGGCGGCACCCTTGCCCACGTCGCCGTAGCCGACGACGTACGCGACCTTGCCGCCGATGAGGACGTCCGTCGCGCGGTTGATGCCGTCGGGCAGCGAGTGCCGGATGCCGTACTTGTTGTCGAACTTGCTCTTGGTCACAGAGTCATTGACGTTGATCGCCGGGAACAGGAGCTTCCCCGCGGCGGCGAGCTCGTAGAGGCGATGCACGCCCGTCGTGGTCTCCTCGGTGACGCCGAGGATCCCGGCCGCCATCCGGGTGAAGCGCTGCGGGTCGCGAGCGAGGCTCGCCCGCAGGGTCGCCAGCACGATGCGGTACTCCGCCGAATCGGTCTCGGATGCCTCCGGCACCGCTCCGGCGGCCTCGAACTCCACGCCCTTGTGCACGAGCAGCGTCGCGTCCCCGCCGTCGTCGAGGATGAGGTTGGGCCCGTCGAAGCCCTCCGCCGACCAGTCGAAGATGCGGTCGGCGAGCTCCCAGTACTCCTCGAGGGTCTCGCCCTTGAAGGCGAACACGGGGATGCCGGCGGGCCGGTCGACCGTGCCGGTGGGGCCGACGGCGACCGCGGCGGCGGCCTCGTCCTGTGTCGAGAAGATGTTGCAGCTGGCCCAGCGCACCTGCGCGCCGAGGGCGACGAGGGTCTCGATCAGCACCGCGGTCTGCACCGTCATGTGCAGCGAACCGGCGATCCGCGCCCCCGCGAGCGGCTGCGCGGGTCCGAACTCCTCGCGCAGCGCCATGAGGCCGGGCATCTCGTTCTCGGCGAGTCTCAGCTGGTGACGGCCCGCGGCGGCGAGACTCAGATCGGCGACGACGAAATCGGGCGTGACGGCGGTGGCGTGAGGCATCCGCCCATTGTTCCACCACGCGCACCCCCGCGCGTCGCATATATCCTGATCGCAACGAGCCGAGGGAGCACCCGATGCACGCACCGCCGCGTCCCGACCTGCCCGCGATGGACCAGGACACGTTCTGGCTGAGCCCGGCGTCCTACTGGCTGCCCGCCCACTACCCCGTCACGGCGTGGGCCACGCACGCCCCGTTCGCGGCCTGGCTGATGGACGTCCTCCGCCCCCGCGAGATCGTCGAGCTCGGCACGCACTTCGGGTTCTCGTGCTTCGCGTTCGCCGAGTCCGCGCAGCGGCTGGGGCACGGCGTACGCATCAACGCCCTGGACAGCTGGCAGGGAGACGACCACGCGGGCTTCTACGGCGAGGACGTCTTCGAGTACGTCGAACGCACCGCGGCGAGCGACTACCCCGAGTCGGTGCGGCTCGTACGCGGCTGGTTCAGCGACTCCCGGCCTCAGTTCGAGGCGTCGTCCGTCGACCTCCTGCACATCGACGGGAGACACGGGTACGACGACGTCGTCGAGGACTACACCCAGTGGCGCGACGTCGTCCGCGACGGGGGCGTCGTCGTCTTCCACGACATCGCGGAACGCGAACGCGGCTTCGGCGTGTGGCAGCTGTGGGAAGAGCTCGAAGCGACCGAGCCGACCTTCGCGTTCGAGCACGGCCACGGCCTGGGCGTCCTGGGCGTCGGGAACGTCCCCGAGCCGTTGCGACGGCTGTTCGACACCGACGCGGACACCCGTTCGCGCATCCGGTCGGACTACGAGCACCTGGGCGCGGCCGTGGCGCGCGCCCAGACCCTCGAGGAGTGGGCGGCGGAAGCGGAATCGCTGCGCGCCCAGACGGCCGCGGCGCGCGCGGAGGCCGACGTCCGCTCGCGGGAGGCAGCGCGCCTGCGCACCCTGCTGGCGGCGACGCAGGGGCGCGTGGTCGCCCTCGAGGACAGCACCAGCTGGCGCGTCACCGCTCCGCTTCGCGCCGTGACGGCACGTCTCGGGCGGGACCGCTGAGCGCGGACGCCTCCGACCGGGCGCCTCAGACGCGCAGCGTCTCGTGCCGGACGACCATCCAGCCCTTCGGCACCGAGAGGCGCTCGGTGTGGATGAGGCACAGGTCGTGGGCGTGCGGATCCCCGGCGGCGCCGAGCGGGCCGAGGACGGCCATCTGGTCGCCGTAGTCGTAGGTGAGGGTCGTCACCGCTTCGCGGGCGCAGCCCACCTTCGAGCACAGTCTGGTTCGCATCGGTCCCACGCTAGTGAGCGTCGCCCCATCGGCGGGGATGCCGCGCCGACGCGCGCGGAGCCCACCTAGACTGTGGGCATGATCAGGCGGCGTGCAGTCCGGACCCCGCGGCGGCGTCCCGCCCGGCACGGACGGCACGGACGGGAGGACCGCAGTCCGGTCGTCCGTCCGCCGCTGCTCCCCCTCGAGACCCGCGAGGAGCGCTTCGACTTCTCGGTGGGAACGGCGGCGGAGTTCCTCCGCGGCGCCTGGCCGGAGCTGCGCGATGTGCGCTTCGAGGTCGCGGCGATGCCACCCGCCTCCGACGACGACGGCATCCCCCGGTGGAGCGTCGACACCGAGCACAAGCTCATCGTCCTGTACCGCCTGCCGATCGAGCGGCTGAGCAACCTGCACCGCGAAGACGACCTCCATCGCCGGATGATGATCGAGGGATGCGTGTTCCGCGCCGCGGCGGAGTACCTCGACCGCGACCCGTGGGACCTCGGACCGGAGCGCTACCGCTACTTCTGAGGACGCCGCCGCACCCGAGGGGCTGACCTGCTCAGCGCGGGTAGACGACGATCGACGCCGCCGCCGCATCGCCGGGCTGGGCCACGTACCCGGCCACCGCACCGGGGGCGGCGTAGGTGACCGCGGCGGCGACACCGGCGCCGTCGCCGGACAGGAGGTACACGCGATCGGGCGACACCGGCACGGTGACCGCCGACGCGGCCGGAACGACGACCTGCTGAGGGTCGCCGCCCGCGGAGTCGCTGAGGGTGACGGTCTGGGGCTCGGTCGCCGAGGAGGCGAGCGTCACGACGGGCGCGGGCCCCGCGGCGACCGCGAGGAGGGCCGATCCGCGCAGCGGCTGCGCCGGCGTGAACCAGGCGAAGTCGCTCCCCGAGCCGAAGCCCGTCGTCGCCCAGGCCGCCCCCGTGACGGGAGTGGTGGAGGAGACCCGCACCGTGTAGGTGCCGACCGCGAGCCCCGCGAGGTCGAGCCGCAGCGGCACGCCCTCCAGCAGCGGCACGGTCTGGGTCTGCACCGCGCCGGCGCTTCCCTGCACCTCG
This sequence comes from Microbacterium sp. MMO-56, assembly GCF_037146215.1. Taxonomy (NCBI): domain Bacteria; kingdom Bacillati; phylum Actinomycetota; class Actinomycetes; order Micrococcales; family Microbacteriaceae; genus Microbacterium; species Microbacterium sp. MMO-56. The sequence goes on along the minus strand of NZ_JBBCVW010000005.1, from coordinate 231,667 downwards.
ACGGTCGCGGTGCCCGCGCCCGAGGGCGAGAGCAGACGCACGCTCGTCGTCACGTTGCTCGAGCCCTCGTCGCCGGGGGGAACCGTCACGGGGACGCCGGGGATGACGAGACTCGTCGCGGGGCTGCCGGCATCGCCCACCTGGTCGACCCCGCCCGGGACGAGGATGCGCGTGAGGCTCGTCTGCAGCGCCGCGCGCACAGGGGCCTGGGACGAGAGGACGTGCACGACCGGGCTCTCCTCGCCGATGGCGAGGGAGGCGAGCGGGATGACCCGCTGCGTGCGGGCGGGGACGACGATCCCCTTCCCCGCTGCGGGGGCGGTCATCCCGGTCGCGCCGTAGACGGTGAGCGTGACGAGCGCCGGGACGTCGCCCGGGTTGGCGAGGAGGACGAGGTCGGACGCACCGGTGGTCGCCGCACCGCCGACCAGCCAGGTCTCGGGCACGGGTCGCGCACAGCTCGAGGCGGCGAAGCCCGCGAGGTCGGCCGCGGCCACCTGCGACGATCCGGCCGCGGCGAGGTCGGTGCGCTCGCCGCTCGGCGACGGCTGCGCGACGACGGCGGCGGGCCCCGAGCCCGCGCTGACGTCGGCGGCGGCCAGGGGCGACGCCTCGACCGGCTCGCCGGCGGAGGCGCCGGAGGTGATCGACTGCCCGGCGGCGTCGGCCAGCTGGGCGGCCTGGGCCGAGTCGCGGCCGCTCGCCAGCAGCGGGCCGACGCAGGCCGCGACCGACGCGCTCGCGGGAGGCTGCGCCGACACCGACACGGCGGACCTGCTCACTCCCGGGGGCTCGACCAGCACGAGCGCCGCGGCACCGACGAGCGTCGCCGCGGCGAGGAGCACACCGAGCGCGACGCGCGCCGCACGTGCGGGAGAGAAGACGCTCATCGGGACCCTCCGTCGTGCTCGGGGTCGGGCGGAGTCGCCGGATCCGACGGCGCGGGGGCCTCGTCCGCGGCGACGGGCTCCGGCCCGCGGGCACGCGGCGCACGGGTCCGTCTCGGTGTCGCGGGAAGCCCGACGATCCGCGGGCGTCGCCGGGCCGCGGCGAGCGATCCGCGCGTGGGCAGGGCGAGCAGCAGCGCGGCGAGGACGACGCCCGCCTGCACGAGCGCGATCCGCCAGGCCTCGCCGATGTCGACCGCGACGCGCGGCTCGACGGTCGCCGTCACGCGCCAGAGCTTGCCCCGGGCGGTGTCACCGACGATCTCCAGATCGTTCCGCTGATCGAGCGAGGTCTCTGCCTGCAGTCGCATGCCGCCGGCGGCATCCGTTCCGTCGGTGTTCTTGTCGGAGAGCAGCACGTAGGCGACGCCGTGCGCGGCGAGATCGGAGACGACGGGACCGTCCGGGTCCGCGATGAGGGCCGCGGCGTAGCGGGACGACAGCTCGTCTCCCGCATCCGGTCCCTGCCGGGCCGAGCGGAGCGTGCTCTGACCGCCCAGCGAGGCGGTGGAGCCCCAGACCACGTCGGTGACGACGGAGCCGTCCGCGGTCGGGGTGAGCACGAACGTCGCCGTCGTGCGGGTGTCACGCCCCTCTGCCTCGACGTATGCGGGCAGGGTGCTGGAGGTGGCCTCGGTCAGGACTGACTGACCGCGCATCATGGCGGTGAGCGCGGGCAGGGAACTCAGCGCGAGCCCGGCCAGCACGAGCGCCGCCAAGGGCGCGCGCAGGCGCAGTCCCGCGGGCAGCGCGTCCAGCGCGAGCGCCGCGGCGCACAGCGCCGCCAGCCAGTAGAGGCCGAGCGCCGCGCCGGGCCAGAGCGTCACCGCGGTGTCGCCGTTCGGTGCGAGCGCGACCCCGATCGTGACGGATGCCGTGGCGAGGGCGGCGAGCGCGGTGATCGCGAGGACGGCCGCGGGCAGGGTCCGTCCGACGATGGGCGCGGCGACGGCCAGCACGAGGAGGGGGGCGACCAGCAGCGGCGTCCAGGCGGCCACCTGCGGGCCGACGAGCATCGCCCACCCGTCCGCTCCCGGGAAGCCCAGGGCGAGGTGCATCCGGCGGACGAGACCCCCCCCGGAGGGGTCGGCGAGGGGGATACCGGGGTCGGCGAACACCGCCCACGGATCCCCGGCGCGCACGCGCGCCCAGACCAGAGGCGCGAACACGACCGCGGTGGGCACGACGAGCCACAGGACGCGCGCGAGACCGCGTCCGCGATTCCGGCTCGCGGTCAGGACGAGGGCGATCACCCAGACCAGGACGAGGGCGGGCGCCAGGCTCGGCGCGCAGGCGAGGACCCCCGCGGCGAGGATGGAGGCGACGCCCGCCGCGCTCCAGGACCGATGGGCCACGGTGGCCGTCCACAGCAGCCACGGCAGCAGCAGGTGGGCGATGACGACCGGCGGGCGACCGGTGACGAGCGCGTCGAGCAGGCTCGGGGCCAGGGCCCAGCCGACGGCGACGACGGCCCGGACGATCGCCCGGTCGGTGAACCTCGTGGCGGCGAACCACGCGCCCAGCGCCGCCAGCGGCATCGCCAGCAGCCACAGCACGACGACGGCGCGCGACGGCGCGGCGGGCGAGAGCGAGCCGAGCACGGCGATCACCGCGCCGAACGGGTCGGCGGGCCCGATGGTCTCCCAGCCGAGCGGGCGCAGACCGTAGGTGGCGTCGGCCCACAGCGTGCCGAGCGCGGCCCGCAGCGGAGCGAGGGCGCCGCCGCCGAGCACCGGCCAGGTCAGGAGCGAGAGGAAGGCGACCACCGACGTGACGAGCGCGCCGAGGACGATCCACGCCCCGCCGCCCGTGAAGAAGTGCAGCTCGCCGCGGGCGGAACCCGTCGGCGTGGTGTCGTCGAGTCGTTCACGCAGGTCGCGACCCGTGACGCGCAGCGGAGCCAATCGCGCCCACGAGGTCGCTCGGCCGCGCCGGATTCCGCGCCGCGTACGCGCGACGGCGGCGGGACGCAGGAGGACGCGGACGGCCGCCGCCCATTCCGGGAGGATGCGCACGGGGCGCTTCTCCAGCAGGGCGGCGAGCGTGCGGACCACGGCGAGCGGAAGCAGGCTCAGCCAATGCAGCAGCACGGCGGGCGCCGGAGCGTAGGAGAGGCGGCGGTGCAGCTGGGCCGTCCGGGTGGCGTAGGCCGTGCGCAGGGGGGTCGGCTCGTGGGATGCGATCGTGACGAGCGCCGTGGGCGCCAGCACGACACGGCCGCCGCGCAGGCGGGCGCGCACGCCGAGATCCAGGCCCTCGTCGGCCCCCGCGAGGGCACGATCCAGTCCGCCGAGTCCCCGCCAGGCCTCGCTGCGGACGAGGATGCCGCGCACGTCGGCGCCGAGGACGTCCTCGACGGCGTCGTGCTGCCCCTGGTCGTGTTCGCCGTCGGCGAGCCCGACGGTGCGTCCGAGACGAGTCATCGAGACGCCGAGCGAGACGATGCGGTCCTTCTCCTCCGCTCGCACGAGCTTCGGGGCAGCGAAGGCCACGGACGGGGCGGTCTCCAGAGCGCGGGCCAGCCCCGCCAGTGCATCGGGCTCGGGCGCGCAGTCGTGGGCCAGCACCCAGACGGCGTCGCCGTCGAGCCGGTGCGAGGCCAGCGCGAGGGCTTCGGCGAAGCCGGTGCGTCGATCCGCGGAGATGACGGCTTCGGCGTCGGAGGCCGCAGCGACCGCCTGCAGGGCGCCGTCCGCGTCGCACAGCACGATCGTCAGCGCGTCGACCGGGCGCGACTGGGCGCGGAGCGCGGTGAGCGTCCGCTGCAGATGGATGTCCGCGGCCACGCGCCCCTCGGGGCGCACGACCAGCAGCGCGTGAACTCGGGCGGGCATGACCCCGTCAGCCTAAGCGCGCAGCGGCTCGACCCGAACCCGCCACGCCCGGGCAGGTCCGATCGCCCGTGCGGTTGCGCGTGCGACGACGCCCGACGACGGACGGTCAGGCGCGACGCTTGAGCTTGCGGCGTTCGCGCTCGCTGAGACCGCCCCAGATCCCGAAGCGCTCGTCGTTCTGCAGTGCATACTCGAGGCATTCGCCCCGCACGTCGCACGTCGTGCAGATCCGCTTGGCATCGCGGGTCGATCCGCCCTTCTCGGGGAAGAAGGCCTCGGGGTCGGTCTGCGCACACAGGGCGTCCGCCTGCCAGGCGAGAGCGTTGTCCGCCTCCGCCGGGGCGGGACGACGCACGCCCGGCACACCGAGGTTGACCGGGTCGACGAACCAGTTCTCGGGAACTCCGGAACGGTAATCCGCCATATCCTTCTCCCCTCCGATTCGCTGCACGCGGTGCGCGTGTTGTGAATAATTACACCGCTGTCATTCCCGTGGGTCAAGTCGCGGATCGTAAACCCTCAAGGCGTCATTGAACCTTCATGTCGCGTGCACGGCGTGTCGCGGCGGCGACGACGAGCCGGACGGGTTCGGCTCCACCGCAGGTCAGTCGGCGGTTCCCGGCTGGGCGACGAAGGCCTCCCCCGCGCCGGACAGGACGATCCCGGCTCCGGGTCCTCCGACGTAGACGGCGGCGCCCGGTGCGAGTGAGACGGCGCGGTCGTCCGCGCCCTGCTCGCGGACCTCGATGGTCCCCGCAGTGGCGAGCACGATGGCGGGACCCCGCCGCGCCAGCGACACGGGAGCGCCCGACACCTCGGCGCGCACGAGCGAGAAGTCGTCGACGGGCGGCGCGAACGCCGCGACTCCGGGAGCGAGCGGAACCGGCGGGACCAGCGGCGCCGGCCCGACCGCCGGGTCGAGCACCGCGAGCAGTTCGGGGACGTCGACGTGCTTGGGGGTGAGTCCCCCGCGCAGCACGTTGTCGCTCGCGGCCATGAGCTCGACACCGAGTCCGTACTGGTAGGCGTGGAGCACCCCGGCGGGGGCGAAGAGCGCCTCGCCGCGCCGCAGCACGACGCGGTTCATCAGCAGCGCGACGAAGAGACCGCGGTCCCCCGGGAAGTCGGCCGCCGCCTCGCGCAGTCCGCCGATCTCGCCCGCGAAGGCTGCGTCGTCCGCGGCATCCAGCGACGCGGTCAGCTCGCCGACGTCGGCCGGCGTCGCCCGCGTGAGCGCCCACTCGAGGGCGGTGCGCACGGCCCGCTCCTCGTCGGCGTCCGCCAGCATGCCGTCGAGGTGCGCGAGGGCACCGCCGCGGGCGGCGCCCAGGTGCGCGAGGAGGGAGCGCGTGGCCGTGAGGGGGCGGATGCCGACGAGCGCGCGGAACTCGTCGCTCAGGGCGACGATGATCTCCGGCTTGTGGTTGTCGTCGCGGTAGAGGCGGTCGGCGGCGTCCCGGGGGATGCCCGCCGCCTCCTCCCGCGCGAAGCCGGCGACCGCCTGCGCCTTCGTCGGGTGCGCCTGGATCGACAGCGAGGCGCCCGCGGCGAGCAGCTTGAGAAGGTAGGGCAGCGAAGGCTCCCCCGCGGCCGCGAGTGCGGCGTCGAGCGTCTGCCCGTCGCCGCCGGTGACGACGGACGGATTGCCCGGATGATCGCCGTACCAGATCTCCGCCTCGGGGGCCCCCGTGGGGACACGCCCCATCAGGCGCGGGATGAGATCGATCGACCCCCACGAGTAGTCGCGGGCGACGTTGGAGATGGGGATCAGCATGACGCTCAGCCTAGAGCGCCGCGCTCCGCGCGAGGCCCCGCCGCCCTCGCCGCGGCGGCGACGCGGGGTAGCCTGATCTGACCATGGCCGTGCACACGAATCATCCCGTCGCGGCGCCGCCGTCGGCACCGATCCGCGAGACCTCCGGCCACCTCCTGCTGCGCGGATGGTGCATCTTCGTGCTCGCCGCCTCGCTCGCCGGATCGTCGTGGCTGATGGCCTTCGGCGAGGCGGGCGCGGTGATCGCCGCCTGCGGGACCGGCGTCGTCTCGGGGATCCTCTGGATCGTGCTGCGACCCGAGGTGCAGTGGCCCCGACTGCCGTGGTTCGCGGTCGGCTACGTCGTCTGGGCCGTGGCCTCCCTCATCTGGACGGCCTATCCGTCGGCGACGGCGCTCACCCTCGTGCTCCTGCTCACCACGACGATGCAGGCGATGTTCGTGGGGTCGGTGCTGACCTGGCGCGAGCTCGTGCGCGCGATCGCCTCGGCGCTCAAGTGGATGCTGTCCCTCTCGCTCCTGTTCGAGCTGTGGGTCTCGCTCGTCTGGGGCGGCCCGATCCTGCCGCACTTCGTGCGCCCCGAGGGTCATGTCAATCCGATCACGTACTGGTCCCGCGACAACCTCTTCGACGGCGGGCGCATCCAGGGCATCTTCGGCAGCGCCAACCCGCTGGCCTACGTCGCTCTCCTCGGGATGATCGTGTTCGCCATCCGGATCGCGACGCGGGCCCCTCGACGGCCGCTGCTGCTCGGCTGGTTCCTCCTCGCCGCGTATCTGTTCGTGCGCGCCGGATCCGCCACGGCGACGCTGGCCGCCGCCGCCGTCGTCGTGGTGCTCGTCACCGTGCTGTTCATGCGACGGATCCGCCGCCCTGGCGGACGCACGCGGGTCTACCTGCTCTACGCCGTCGTGGCCCTGGGCGGTCTCAGCGCCCTCTGGCTCGGCCGCACCACGATCTTCTCCGCGCTGGGGCGCTCGTCCGACCTCACGGGGCGGGAGCGCATCTGGGAGGCGGTGTGGGCGCGCGCGACGGAGCGGCCGATCCTCGGCTGGGGGTTCTCGACGCCGTGGGTGCCCGGCGATCCGCATTTCGAGGGGTGGATCGTCGACCACGACGTCACCGTCATGCAGGCCCACAACATGTGGCTCGACGTCTTCTTCCAGGTGGGCGCCGTGGGCCTCGCGCTGATGGCCCTCACGATGCTGGCCTTCATCTGGCGGTCGTGGTTCTTCGCGGTGGACCGCCCCAGATGGGACCTCGTCGCCGATCGCCCGTACTCGGCGCTGACGCTGCTGCCGACGCTGACGGGAGCGCTCCTGCTGGTGGAGGGGTTGGCCGAGTCGGGTCCGCTGCTGGGCTGGGGCTGGTTCTTCATCGTCCTCCTCGCCTTCAAGATCAAGCAGGCCCCGCTGATCGGGCGCGGTCCGTCGGAGCAGCGCCTCATCCAGGAACAGGGCGAGACGGCGCGGGCCTCGCGATGACGCCCGACGCCGGCTCGGCGGACGCCGGCTCGTCCGACGCCGGAGGCGGCGTGATCGCGGCAGCCGAGCGCTTCCTCGCATCCGCCGCGTTCGCGCGCGCGTTCACTCACACGGTGTTCGCCACCCTCGTCGGCGCTCACCTCATCGAGGCGATGGCGGGGATCGTCACCCTCCGGACGATCGTGAGCGGGCTGTGCGCGATCGCGATCGGCGTCCTCGTGGCGCGGCGGGCCGAGATCTCGCTGCTGCGACTGGTGCCCACGACGCTGATCCTGCTCGTCGTCTGGGCGTTCGCGAGCATCTTCTGGAGCACCGACGCCCTCGTGAGCTTCTGGCGCTGGGTCGCGATGGCCGCCGTCGCACTGCTGGCCGTGACGATCGGCCACGTGCGCGACAGCCTCCAGACGGTCCGCGCTCTCGGCGACGTGCTGCGCGTGACGTTCGGCCTGTCGCTGGTGCTCGAGATCCTGAGCGGGGTGATCTTCGACACCCCGCTGCGCTTCCTCGGCATCCAGGGGAACATCGCGTCCTTCGGGCCCGTGCAGGGGATCTTCGGCACGCGCAACATGCTCGGCTTCGTCGCCGTGGTCGCGCTCATCACCTTCGCGGTGGAGATGCGCACGCACTCCGTGCGCCCCGGCGTGTCCGTCCTCTCGTTGAGTCTCGCGACGGCGCTCGGCCTGCTCTCCGCCTCTCCCACGGTGCTCCTGCTCGCCGTCGTGGTGGGCACCGCCACCGGCGCGCTCGCACTGGTGCGCGCCGTGCGCCCCTCCCGCAGATCGGCGGTGCAGTGGACCTTGGCCGTCGTCGTCGCGGGAGCCGGCATCGCCGTCTACGCCCGTCGCGCGTGGATCATCGACCTGCTCGGCGCGGCCGACGACCTGTCGATGCGATCGCGGCTGTGGACGCTCGCCCAGAGCTTCGCCGAGCTCCGCCCGGTACAGGGGTGGGGATGGTTCGGATCGTGGGATCGGGCCGAGCAGCCCTTCCTGACGATCAACCAGCTGTTGGCCGAGAGGCACACGACCGCCCTGAACGCCTACGTGGACGTCCAGCTGCAGCTGGGGTGGGTGGGCGTCCTGCTCGTCTGCGTCCTCGGCGGGGTCGCGCTGGTGCGGGGGTGGCTCGACGCGAGTCAACGCCGCTCGATCGTCTACGCCTGGACGCCGCTGATGGTCATCGCGCTGGCCGTGACGAGCATGTTCGAATCGGTCACCCTCTACGGGTTCGGCTGGATGCTCCTGGTCCTCTGCGCCGTGCGCGCGGGCCAGACCCGAGGCTGGCGGGAGCGGCTCGGGCCCCCCGCACCTCCGCTCCCGAGCGCCCCCGTCGACACGGTTCCGCCGGGTGCGACAGGGTAGACTCGGCACGCCATGACGCTCCCCTCTGCTTCGTCGCCCCGCCCGGGCGCCGCCCCGGACTCCGCACCTCGGCACGAGGACTCGGAGCTCCCGTTCGACCCGGCGAGCGCGACGATCGCGATCGTGACGTTCAACCGCTCGGCCCTCCTGACGCGGCTGCTCGACAGCATCACCGTCATGGATCCGAAGCCGGGCCGCGTCGTCATCGTCGACAACGCGTCGAGCGATGACACGACCGACGTCGTGGAGTCCTACCGCGACTCGATCGGCACCGAGATCGTCTATCGACGCCTCGACACGAACACGGGCGGATCGGGTGGGTTCAGCGAGGGCATGCGCATCGCGTACGAGCTCGGCTCGACGTGGATCTGGGTCATGGACGACGACGTCGAGGTCATGCCCGACGGCCTGGCGCGGATGGGCGCGTGGGCTCCGCGGTTCCGATCGATCCAGGGGCGACGCTACGACTTCGACGGCAGCGAGTTCTACTGGCAGTATCGCGTCGCCGAGCGCCTCGCGATCCCGATCCCGTTCGCCCCGAGCGGTTTCGACGAGTCCGGGTACAAGGAGATGAACTCGGGCTGTTTCGAAGGCATGTTCATCCACCGCGACATCGTGCAGCAGATCGGCCTGCCGGACCCCCGGTTCTTCATCTACTGGGACGACCAGACCTACGGATGGCTGGCCTCGCGCGTGACCACCTCGGTGATCGTCAACGAGTTCGTGCTGCGCCGCACCCGCGAGATCAAGCAGTGGGACATGGGCATCCGCCACATGAACGCCTCGAGCGACGCCTACCGCTACTACATCATGCGCAACCGCGCGCTCATCAAGCGCTACCAGCGCGCGCTCGGCGTATACAACCCGGTCCTGTTCGGCCTGGGCACGGCGCTGACCTTCGGCAAGGAGATCATCCGCCTGCTCGTCGTGGAGCGGAAGGCGACCGGCGTCTCGCACCTCTTCCGCGGCCTGCGCGACGGCCGGGCGATCGCCCGCGACGCCTCTTGGCGGCCGATGCCGCCGCTCGCGCCCGCCGGCGCCGATCCCGGGCCGGGCTCCCGCGCGGCCTGACCCCCGCCACTGGGCGACGCGCGCCCCCGGGTTTGGGGTCGCCAGTGGTCGCCGTGTGACGGGTTCGGGGTCGCGAGTGGTCGCCATGCACGCTCGACAGCGACCAGACGCGACCCCGAACTCGAGAAGGGCGGCCGTCGCCCCGCCACAGTGGATGCCCAGCCTGGCCGAGCCACGCGCGACCTCACCCCGGTTCGGGGTCGCCGATGATCGCCCTGTCCAAGTTCGGGGTCGCCAATGGTCCCCGCGCCCAGGTTCGGGGTCGCCAGTGGTCATCATGCGGCGGGTTCGGGGTCGCGAAAGGTCGCCATCCACGCTCGACAGCGACCGGACGCGACCCCGAACTCGAGGACGGCAGCGGTCGCGCCGCCAGAGTGGATGCCCGGGCTGTCCGACGCACGTGCGGCCCTCACCCGGGTTCGGGGTCGCCAATGGTCGCCCCGCCCAGGTTCGGGGTCGCCAATGATCGCCTCGCCCAGGTTCGGGGTCGCCAGTCGTCGCCATCCACGCCCGGAAGCGACCAGACGCGACCCCGAACTCGACACCGCCCGACCCCGAAGACCCCGAACCCCGAACCCCGAACCCCGAACCCCGAACCCCGAACCCCGACCCACGGGCCCCGCCCGAACCCTCAGAGGGCCGAGTCGGCGTTGTAGACGTCGAGCACCTCGTCGATCGGGGCGTCCATCCGCAGCACGCCGCCGTCGAGATAGAGGCCGCGCGTGCAGAACCGGCGCAGGTCGCGCTCGTTGTGGCTGACGAAGAACAGCGTGCGCCCCTCGGCGAGCAGTTCGTCGATGCGGGCGTAGCACTTCTCCCGGAACGCCTTGTCGCCGACGGCGAGGACCTCGTCGACGAGCAGGATCGGCTCGTCCAGCTGCGAGACGACGGCGAACGCGAGGCGCACCTTCATCCCGTTCGAGAGGTGCTTGTAGGGCATCTCGACGAAGCGGTCGATCTCGGCGAACGCGATGATCGAGTCGAAACGGCGCGCGATCTCCGCCGCCGCCATGCCGTGGAGCCCCGCTGTCAGGAACACGTTCTCCCGGACGGTGAGGTCCCCGACGAAGCCGCCGGTGATCTCGATCAGCGGCGCCACTCCCCCCATGACCTGCACGTCGCCCTCATCGGGCAGGAGGACACCGGCGACGAGCTTGAGCAGCGTCGACTTGCCCTGGCCGTTGCGCCCCACGACGCCGATCGCCTCGCCGCGGCGGACCTGGAACGACACGTGCCGCAGCGCCCAGAACTCCCCGGGGCGGGCCCGTCGGGACGAGCGCGCGAACAGGTCCTTGAGACTTCGGCGGCCGCGACGGACGCGACGGAACCGCACGCCGAGGTCGTCGACGCGGATCGCGATGTCGTCGGCCATCACAGCTCCTTCAGGACGGCGGGCTCGAGCCGGCGGAAGACGAACACGCCGAGCACGAGGATGCCGAGGGTCACCACCGCACCCGCGACCACGGCGGTGGTGTCCCACTGGTCGGCGAAGAGTCCCGCACGATACAGGGTGATGATGCCCGCCAACGGGTTGAACACCGCCACCTCGCGGAAGCCCGCCGGCAGGTCGGCGACCCCGTAGATGATCGGCGACGCGTAGAACAGCGCCCGCAGGACCAGGCGCGTCGTGCGTTCCAGGTCGCTCCAGAGCACGCACAGGGGTGCCACGAGCAGCCCCAGCCCGACCAGGAGGACGGCCTGCTGCGCGATCGCGACCGGCACGAGCAGGATGCCCCAGCCGACGGTCGCGCCCGAGAAGATCCCGAAGACGACGAGGATCGGCAGCGAGAAGAGGAACTCGACGCCCTTGCTGAGCACGATCCGATTGACCCAGATGGAGCGCGGGATGGCCGTCGAGCGCACGAGACGGGCGTCCTTCTTGAACGCGCGTGTGACGTCGACCACCACGATGTTGAACCACACCCACGGCAGGAGGCCCGACAGGAGGAAGACGATGTAGGGCTGCGCGCCGATGCCGCCGCGGTGGAAGATCTGCGTGAAGACGAACCAGTAGATCGCGCTCATGACGAGCGGATCCAGGATCGACCACAGGTATCCGAGTGCGCTGGTCGCGTACCGCACACGCAGGTCGCGGGCGGACAGCAGCCACAGCGAGTGGAGGTAGCGCCGGGGTGAGCCGGGCGCTCCGACGACGGCGCTCACGACGACGAGTCTATGCGCGGGGGTCAGTCGGCCCAGCGGCCGAGGGCGAACTGCGTGGTGTTGAACCACAGCAGAGCTCCCGACGCGATGAGGACGGCGACGAACACCCAGAACCGCCAGCCCTCGCGATCGGCGCCCCGGCCGACGGTCAGCGGGATCGGGAAGAGGGTCGTCGTGTTCCGCGCGAGGGACAGCCATGAGTTGCTCGTCATCAGCGATGCGGCCGTGAGGACGACGAGGGTGAGGGCGGGCCAGTCGCGACGGCGGGCGAGCCACACGGCGACGACGACGAGAAGAGCACCGAAGACGATGTCCAGGAGGAACTGCGGCTGCGCCTGGGTCCCCGACGGGGTCAGCATGGCGTGGACGGTCGCGCGCAGCGCGTCCCACGGCAGCAGCGACGCGCGGTCCCAGCCGTCGCGCTGCGCACGCAACCAGGCGTCGATGTGCCCGGTCTGCAGCCACAGCCAGCCGAAGTATGCGGCCGTTCCCGCGCCTCCGAGCGCGACGCCGAGCAGGTCGGGGCGGAGGATCCTCCGCCCGTCCCGGCGCGCCTGCACGAGGTACATCACGAAGAGCGCCGCGACGACGAACAGCCCGTTCGCGCGCGTGAACCCGGCTGCGGCGGCCAGGGCGCCCGCCCACCACCAGCGTCCGGTCGTCCCGAAGTACCACGCGGCGATCGCGGCGGCGAGGAACAGGGACTCCGAGTAGGACGCGTGGAGGAAGACCGCGTACGGTCCGAACGCGAAGAGGACGACGGCGGCGGTCGCGGAGCGCGGGCCGCCGCCCTGGTGGTCGGCGAGGCGCCACAGCACGATGCACGCCGCCAGTGCGCCGAGCGCGGCGACCACGGTCATCGCCCACGGCACCGGGTCGGAGGTGAACGGCGAGAACAGCCAGGCGACGGCGCGGGCGGCGAGCGGATACCCGGGGAAGAACGCCGGCGCCCCGATCGCGCCGGGCGCGAAGTACCCGTTCTCGACGATGGTGCGGAACCACCCCGAATCCCACTGATGAAGCAGCAGGGCCGGCGAGGTGCCGCCGAGCGCCGATCCGGTCTCGATCCATCGCGCGAGGAGCGCGATCGCCGTGACGACCGCGCGCGACGCCGCCCAGACCGATGCCCCGCCGACGACGGCCCGCAGCCACGGACGCGAACCGTCCACGGTACGCTCCGTGCCCGCAGCGGTGCTCATGTCCAGGGACGTCCGTCCGTGTTCAGGCGAGTCGGTTGTGCCACAGCGACAGGGCCGAGCCGATCGCCATGTGCATGTCGAGGTATTGGTACGTGCCCAGCCGTCCGCCGAAGTGCACGTCCTTCTCGCCCTTGCCGAGCTCCCGGTATGCGAGCAGACCGTCGCGATCCGCCGGGGTGTTCACCGGGTAGTACGGTTCGTCCTCGCGCGTCGCGAAGCGGGAGAACTCCCGCATGATCACCGTGCGGTCCGCGGGGTAGCGGTCGGCGCGCTCGGGGTGGAAGTGCTTGAACTCGTGGATGCGGGTGTACGGGACATCCGCGTCGGCGTAGTTCATGACGCTCGTCCCCTGGAAGTCCCCGACCTCCAGCACGTCCTCCTCGAAATCGAGTGTCCGCCACGACAGCGCACCCTCGGCGTAGTCGAAGTAACGATCGATCGGGCCCGTGTAGACAACGGGGACCTGCCCGACCGTCGCCGCCTTGTGCAGCGGTTGGGACGCGTCGAAGAAGTCTGTCGACAGGCGCACGTCGATGTTCGGGTGGTCGGCCATCCGCTCCAGCCACGCCGTGTACCCGTCGGTCGGCAGCCCCTCCCAGGTGTCGTTGAAGTACCTGTTGTCGTAGGTGTACCGCACCGGCAGCCGCGAGATGATCTCCGCTGGCAGCTCGTGCGGATCGGTCTGCCACTGCTTCGCGGTGTAGTCGCGGATGAACGCCTCGTACAGGGGACGCCCGATCAGCCCGATCCCGCGCTCCTCGAGGTTGCGCGCCGACTTCGGGTCGAACTCCCCCGCCAGCTCGTGCACGAGCGCACGAGCCTCGCCCGGCGAGTACGCCGCCTGGAAGAACTGGTTGATCGTCCCGAGGTTGATGGGCAGCGGGAACACGACGCCCCGGTGGTTCGTGTACACCCGGTGGACGTAATCGGTGAACGTCGTGAACCGGTTCACGTACTCCCACACCGTCGCGTTGGAGGTGTGGAACAGGTGCGCACCGTACCGGTGCACCTCGATGCCCGTCTCGGGCTCATCCTCGCTGTACGCGTTGCCCCCGATGTGCGGCCGCCGGTCGATGACGGTCACCTTCCGACCCGCCGCAGCGGCCCGCTCCGCGACCGTCAACCCGAAGAAACCAGACCCGACGATGAGGAGATCCATCACCATCTCCTCTCGCGCGCGGGATAGCGCAGGCCGTCGACGAACCCGCGCAGCGCGGTGCGGAGCTTCGCCCCGCGGTCCCGTTCGAGCAGGAGCAGCTTGGTCCACGCCTTGAGCGTGAACCACGCGTCCTCCCAGAACCAGCGGCCGAAGCCGTAGCGCCGGACGACGATCACCCGGTTGCGCGTCGCGTGGTAGACGCGCAGCAGCGAGTAGTCGGCGCGGTACACCTGACGCCCGAGCAGGCGCACGGGCTCGGCGGCGCCGAACCGGTGCTCGAGGATCGCGGTGTGGACCTTGAGGTTGTGCAGCCCCGCGCGCCGCGCGCGCAGGCAGATGTCGTGGTCGACGTAGTCGATGAACAGCGGCTCGTCGTGCAGGCCGATCCGCTCCAGCACCGATCGCGAGAACAGGGACCCCGAGCTGATGACGACGTCCGTGGATGTCACGCCGATCCCCTGCTCGCGCCGGTAGACGATGCCGGTGGCGGCCGACCGCAGAGCCGGCCCCACGATCCCGGCGAGCGGGTCGGCGGCCCGCGCCGCGCGGAGGGCGGCGACGAGCCCCGGAGTCACGGTGCTGTCCTGATCGAAGATCACCGCTTCGTCGTGGCCCGCGGCGATCGCCGCGCGCAGTCCGGCGTTGAACCCGGCGGCGACCCCGACGTTGCCGTCCTGCTCCAGCCAGCGCACGCCCGCCCGGCCCGAGACCGCGTCGCGCAGACCCACGCTCAGCGGGTCGGCGACCGAGTTGTCGACGACGAAGATCTCGTCCACCTGCGACGCCAGGGCCGCCAGGCTGTCCGCCGTGGTGGCATCCGGCCGGTAGACGAGCACGACGCCGGCGACCGTGGCCTGCTCCCGCGCGGGCACCCCCGTCACGTCCGCGTGGGGATCGTCAGGATGCCGATGAACATCCCCGTCATGATCGTCTGCGCGCCGAGGACCATCAGCAGCGCACCCGGGATGGCGACGCGGATCGTGGCCTGCGGGTCGAGCGCACCGAAGCCGGTCTGGCCCCACGCGACGATCTGGACGATGAACACGATGAGTCCGATGAGGAAGGAGGCCGCGCCGATGAGCGAGAACGACTCGAGGCTGGCGCGCTCCGCGAACCAGGAGAAGCTCCTGCTGCGTGGCAGCCGGAATCCTTCCCGTTCGGCGTAGAGCTTCGTCAGGATGCCGAACAGCACCCCCTGGTATCCGACGATCGCCAGCCCCGCCAGGTACATCTGGCTCGCGACGTCGAACCCGACGCCCCCGATCCGCGTCGGCCCGAACAGCAGCAGCAGCGAGCCCAGGACGCCGATGAGGAGGGCGGCCAGGCCCGGCACCAGGAAGAGCCACCGGGGGCTGAAGATCAGCAGGAACCGGAGGTGACGCCAGCCGTCCCGCCAGCTGCGCAGGTGCGGCGGGCGGCTGCGACCATCCTTGCTCAGAGTGGTCGGCACCTCGCTCACGCGCAGCCCCGCGAGAGTCGACTTGACCACCATCTCGCTGGCGAACTCCATGCCCGTCGTCTTCAGCTCGAGGTCGAGCATCGACTGCCGGTTGTAGCCGCGCAGGCCGCAGTGGAAGTCCTTGATCGGCGAGCGGAACAGCACTCGCCCCACCCAGGTCAGCACCGGGTTGCCGAGGTACTTGTGCAGCGGAGGCATGGCACCCGGCTCGATCCCGCCGCGGAAGCGGTTGCCCATGACGAGCTCGTCGCCCGCCCGCAGACGCTCGACGAACGGGTCGAGGGTCGTGAAGTCGTAGCTGTCGTCGGCGTCGCCCATGATGACGTAGCGGCCGCGCGCGGCCTCCATGCCGCCGATGAGGGCCGCCCCGTACCCCTTGACGGGGATGTCGGCGACGCGCGCGCCGTGGTCGCGCGCGATCTGCTGGGATCCGTCCGTGCTGCCGTTGTCGGCGATGAGGACCTCGCCGTCGACACCCGCGGAGCGGAGGTAGCCCTGAGCCTTGTCGATGCACGTCGCCAGCGTCTCCGCCTCGTTGAGACAGGGCATGAGAATCGTCAGTTCAACGGGGTCAGTGGTATTCATTGCCGCCTTAAGAGCTCGACCGTAACCAGGCGAGTCTACCCTCCGCCGTGCGCGGCCCCCGGGCGCGGCCGGTGCCGCAACGCCGCCGCGGCGAGCAGCACGAGCGAGAGCAGCATGCCGGCTCCCGTGCCCACGACCGCTCCGATGCTGCCCCCCGCGGAGGCGCCGACGACGATCATCGCTCCGACGCCGACGGCCGACCCGATCCCCGCGAGCGCTGTCGCCTCGCGGGCTCGTCCGACGGTGGCGAGGTAGGCGGCGAAGAACACCGACAGCGAGAAGCCGAACACCGCGACCATCAGCGCCTGGGCCAGCGGCACCGCGGGCGCGTACCGATCGCCGTAGATGAGCGGGAGGGCGAGGGGCAGCACGAGCGCCACGCACCCCGTGCCCGCGGCCATGACGGCCGCCAGCGCCGCCGAGGCCCGGCGGACCGCACGCGTCGTCTCGTGCGCCGGGAGCTCCAGCCACTGGCCGAACCGCGGCAGCATCGCCTGGGTGACCGCCTGCGCGACCATCGACACGGGCGTCGCGAGCGAGAGCGCGGCGGCGAACTGTCCCGCCGCGGAGGGCGTGTCGAGGGCCGACGCGGCCACCATCGACGCCTGCATCAGCCCGTTGGTCGCGATGAGGGCGAGGGAGTTCCAGAAGACGAACGCCCGCGTCGCGACCGGCGCGTCCGCGGCGTCCGCGCCCCGCTCTGCGCGGCCCACGCTCAGCGCGGCCGCGAGCGCGAAGACCCCGTACCCGACGACGGCGGGGACGAGGAGGATCTGCTCCCACCGCTGCGCGATGAACACCAGGAGGAGGCAGATCGCGAGGACGCCGGTGACGACGTCCCAGACCGCCGCCGAGCGCACGCGTCCGGCGCCGATGAAGACGCCGCGCGCGAAGATGTACCCCGACCACGCGGCGGTGAGGGCTGCCGCCTGGGCGATCGCCGCCGGGGTACCGCCGAGCACCGCGGCGACCGCCCCCGCACCGATGCACAGCGGTACGAGCGAGAGGAGGACCGATCGCTGCAGGGCGCGACGGGTCTGCGGGCGGTCCCGCCGGGCGAAGGCCGCGGCCGCGTTCCCTGCCGCCGTCGGCCACAGCAGCGACAGCAGGATCGAGACGGCGAAGCCGACGTTGACCGCGGCGAGCGCTTCGGCTCCGAGCAGCCGTCCGACCAGGGCGGTGTACGCGAAACGGGACAGTCCCTGCGCGAGGACGCCGCCGATGGAGAAGAGGGAGTCCAGGACAGCGGAGTCACGTCGTCCCATGAGAACGAATACTATCGTTCGGGCGCCGACACCGACGGCTGACACAGGAGGGGGTCCGCGTGCTCGACATCATGCTCCCGTTCTACGGGCGCCGCGACCACTTCGTGGCCGCCGTCGAGAGCGTCGTCGCGCAGGACAGCGCCGACTGGCGGCTCGTGGTCATCGACGACGCCAATCCCGACCCGGAGCCCGGCGAGTGGGTGCGCTCGCTCGGCCACCCGCGGATCGAGTACCTGCGGCACGAGACCAACCAGGGCATCAACCGCACGTTCCAGGAGTGCCTCGACCGCTCCACGGCGGAGTGGGTCACGATCTTCGGGTGCGACGACGTCATGGAGCCCGGCTACGTCCGGCGGATCGCGGCGCTCTCGGCCCGCTACCCGGACGCCGGCATCATCCATCCGGGAGCCGACGTGATCGACGCCGACGGAGCACCGACGCGCACCCTCGTCGACACCGCGAAGGCGGTGTACCGTCCGCGGGGCCCTCGTCCGCTGGTCCTGTCGGGCGAGGATCTGGCCGTCAGCATCACGCGCGGCAACTGGATGAACTTCCCCGCGCTCGCCTGGCACGGTCCCACGGCGCGCGCGGCCGGGTTCCGGCCCGACTACCACGTCGTGCAGGACCTGGCCTTGGCGCTGGACGTCTGTCGCGCCGGCCGGTCGCTCGTCCTCGACGACGAGATCGTCTTCCACTACCGCCGCCACGGCGGCAGCGTGTCGTCCTGGCGCGCGGTCGACGGCACGCGGTTCACCGAGGAGCAGGCGTTCTTCCGCAGCGAGGCGCGGGCCTTCGCCGCGGAGGGATGGCCGCGGGCGGCACGCGCCGCGCGCCACCACGTCTCCAGCCGCCTCAACGCCCTGACCCAGGTGCCCGCGGCGCTGCGCGCGGGCGACCGCGCCGGCGCCGGCGTCCTGCTCTCGCACGCCTGGGGACGCTGAGCGTCAGCCCGCCGGCACGACCTCCCAGATCGAGAGCGGACCGCTCGGCAGGTCGAAGCTGCGCAGGGGGGTCAGGCACGGTCCGCCCACGCCCTCGACGTCGGAGAGCACGTAGCGCACGTTCTCCTGGGCGAACCGCGCGCACGCGTCGAAGGTGACGCGGATCTGGTCCGGGTAGGGGTTGGAGACGACGGGGTCTCCCTCGCCGGGCGTCCACGAGATGCCCGCGAGCCGGTTCCACTCGTACTCGAAGCGCTGGTCCGGATCGATCTGGGCCCACATCTCGTCGATGGGGGCGCCCTGGAAGCCGTTGTACGCCGTCGCGCCGCTCTCGAGGAGGATCGCGGTGGGCAGGGCATCCCCGATCCCCACCCACGCGCCCGGGGCCGTCGCATCGATCTCGGCCACGGCCTGCGCGGGGGCCGTGGAGCGCAGGTCGAACACCCCCACGTACAGCGGATTGATGCCGTACGTGGCGACGACCGAGATCACGAGCATGCCGATCGCCGCGACGCTGCGCCAGCCGCGCGCGGCGGCGAGGATGACGACGCCCCCCACGGCCGCGTACGCCCACCAGATCCCCGAGGCGGCGAGGAGCTGCGGCGCAAGACGGTGCAGGGCGACGGCGATGGCCACCTGGGAGGCGACGAAGACCGCGGGGCCGACCAGCGAGACCGCCCACCCCGGTCTGGTCTCCTTCGTGATCCGCGCCAGCAGCATCACGAGGATGACCATCGAGCCGAAACCGAGTCCGATCCGGACGCGGGTGCCGGTCGAGCGGTCGAGCAGCAGCAGGTGCGACAGCGCATCCCACCCGGGGACGAAGATGAACGCGAGCAGGACGAGCAGGGCGACGTAGCCCAGAACGAGCGCCCAGGGCACGCCCCGCCCGCGACGACGCTGCACGATGGCGAACCACAGCACGACGGCGCCGAGGAACACCCCCGGCAGGAAGAAGGTCGCCGACTCGGAGGCGTTCCCGTCCAGGAACGTGCCCGCGTTGCGCAGCGAATTCGTGAACGAGGAGCCGAACAGCGCCGCGCCCGCCACCGCGTGCGCGCCGCGCCCGGTCGCCTCGAGCCGCTCCCCCGGGTACGCCGTGGAGAGGAACTCCGTCACCGTGTGCCAGCGGGTCACGAGCCACACGCCGAGCACGACCCCCGCCGTCGCCCCGGCGAGCACGAGCACACCGAGGCGACGCAGCACCGGACGCCAGCCGACGTCGCGGCGGGCCTCGAGACCGAGCCCCACCACCACGGCGGCCACGACGATGACGATCGGGATGATGAACGGGACGTAGATCCCCATCGCCATCACGACCGTGAGGTATCCGACCAGCACGGCCCAGACCACGACGGCCACCCGGGAGGTGGTCCGCAGGATCCACACGGTCGCGGCGAGCACGGCGAAGCCCCACGCCGCCGGCCACAGCGTCGTCTGCAGCAGCCACCAGGCGAAGAAGGGGCTCGCGGTGAAGGCGATCCCGAGCGTCAGCGCGGTCAGCACGCGCCGCGGCATGAGCGTCAGCGCGAACGTGTAGGCGGCCGCGGCGAGCCCGAACACCGGCAGCCACCACTTCCACGCCTGACCGTGCCCGACGTCGAAGAGCATGAAGCCCCACAGGTGCGGCCGGAACGCCACGCTCCAGTCGACGCGCGGCAGGTCCTGCGGCACCGTGGGGTCCATGCCGCCCGGGAAGGTCTCGTTGATCGCCGGGAGCCCCTGCTGGAACTGGGCGATGGCCCACACGGTCTGCACGTTCCACTCGTCCGTGCGGATGAGGTTCGGCTGACCGAACAGGAGCGCCGGGTCGGCGCCGGTGCTCACCATCGCGTGGAATGCGCCGGACGATGTGCCGTTGACCCCGGTGGCGACGAGCACGACGAACACCGCCGCGAGCAGGCCCAGCCCGGCCGCGAGGACGCCCGCGTTGGGCAGGTTGAGCGGCGTCGGCGTCGTGAAGCGGTCCCAGCGCTCACGGGCGCGGCGCCACCGCGGGACGGCCGCGGGTGCTGTCGCGCGGTCGGCGCCCATCAGGCGGCCGGAGACGCCGGCACGACCTCGGCCATGGCCTCCAGACGGAGCACGCCGGTCGTCCGGGGATCGTCGGAGATGTTGAAGGACGCCGCCTGGGGCAGGTCGTGGATGTGCCGACCGGCGGCGTCGATCAGCGCGGCGTTGACGAAGTACTTCCCCTCGCCCAGGTTCACGTCCCGCAGCACGAAGCGCACGGCGGCGGGTCCGGTGACCGGAGCCGCCGCGACCTTCAGACGGTCCGTGTCGGTGGCGAAGACCCGCTGTCCGAGGCCGGTGTCGATGTGGATCGCGCAGACCCACCCGTCGACGGGCTGGTCGAAGCCGAGCTCGATATCCACCACGAGGTCGTCGCCGGAGACGATCTCGTCCTCCGCCGCGCGCCCGCGGGCCGTGACACCCGCCGACACGACGGTGCCCTCGGGCGGGGGCGGTGGGACCGCCGCGGCGGCCTCCTCCTCGACGCGCCGGCCCTCGAGGATGTCGCGGAAGGTGGCCACCGCCGTCACGGGGTCGCCGTCGTGGACGATCTCGCCCTGATTGAGCAGGATGGCGCGGTCGCACAGCTCGGTGATCTGCCCGAGCGCGTGGCTGACGATGATGATCGTGCGCCCCTCGTCCTGGAAGGTGCGGATCTTGTCGAGGCACTTGCGCTGGAAGGCCTCGTCGCCGACGGCCAGCACCTCGTCCACGAGGAGGATGTCGGGGTCGGTGTGCACGGCGACCGCGAACGCGAGTCGCACGTACATGCCCGACGAGTAGAACTTCACCTGGGTGTCGATGAAGTCCCCGATGCCGGAGAAGCGCACGATGTCGTCGAACTTCGCCGCGGTCTCCTCGCGCGAGAGCCCGAGGACGGACGCGTTGAGGTAGACGTTCTCGCGCCCGGTGAGGTCGGGGTGGAAGCCCGCGCCGAGCTCCAGGAGCGCGGCGAGGCGGCCGCGCTGCTCGACGGACCCGGTGGTGGGGTCGACGATGCCGCCGATGACCTTCAGCAGCGTCGATTTCCCGGAGCCGTTGTGACCGATCAGACCGATCGTCGTCCCGGCGTGGATGTCGAGGGAGACGCCGCGCAGCGCCCAGAAGTCCTGTCGGTGACGCCGTCCGGCGCGACCGAGGGTCACGATCCGCTCCTTGATCGACGAGTCCTTGCGCACGGTGAATCGCTTGGAGACGTCGTCGATGCGCACGACGACGGGGGTGTCCACGAAGGCGGTCATTCGATCCTCACAGCTCCTGCGCGAAGTTGCCCTGCAGACGCAGGAAGACGCGGTGGCTCAGGAACAGCAGCCCGATGCCGATGACGAGCGCGATCGCGAGCCGCAGGAGCAGGTGCTCGGGCTGGGCCGTGCCGTCGCCGGCCACCCAGAACGCGTGCTGGAACCCGATCACCGCGAGCGTCAGCGGGTTGTTGGTGTAGATCTCCAGGAGCAGCGGCGAGTGCACGATCGAGCTCACCATCTGCCAGCTGTAGACGACGGGGCTGGCCCAGAACAGCAGCATCGTGCCGAGCTCGACGAGGTACTGCACGTCGCGCAGGTAGACGTTCAGCGCGCTGAAGAGCAGCCCGCAGACGGTGCCGTACACGACGAGCACGGCGACGGCAGGCAGGAAATAGAGGATCTGCGCGTGCAGCGGGGGCTTGCCGACCGCGAAGGTGGCCACGATCAGCACGATCAGCTGGATGCCGAAGTTGAACAGCGCCGAACCGACGCTGGCCAGCGGGAAGACCTCGCGCGGGACGTACACCTTCTTGACGAGCCCGGCGTTTCCGAGGATGGAACCGGTCGCTCCCACCGTGATCTCGGTGAACAGACCGATCGCCGTGAGCCCCGCGAAGATGTACACCGCGAAGTCGGGGATGCCTCGCGCAGCCTGCAGGAACTGACCGACGACGACGAAGTAGATCGCCAACTGCATGAGGGGGCGCGCGAGCGACCAGAAGAAGCCGAGCGCCGAGTCCTTGTAGCGCGATTTCAGGTCCCGGCGGATGAGCAGGTCGAGCATCTCGCGGTGCTGGAGGAGGTCGCGCAGCGACGCCCAGGTCCGTCGCGGCCCGAACCCGGACGCGGCGCCGACGACGCGGAACGGCAGCGTCTCGAGGCGGGCGAAGCGCGCGGCGGCCGCCGATTCAGCAGAAGGGGACATTGTCACGATCTTACCCGCTGTGATCCGCGCCTCCGCGCGGGCTCACCGGGAGCGGCGCAGGCGTCGCAGCGCCCGACCGAACGGGGTGTGGGCGCCGACCACGCGGCGCAGCGCCGCTCCGGTTCCGGGGTGGTGGAGACGGAAGTACATGCGGACGAAATCCACGATGCGGCCGCTGCCGACCTGGCCGACTCCGCGAAGATAGTCGATCGAGTCCATCGCGTCCCCGGGGAGGGTCATGCTCAGCTCGTCGAGCTTGAACTCCATCGCGGTGTGGCTGAGGGAGATGTAGTCGGGGGTGGCGACGGTGCGGGTGTGATAGCCGAGTTCGCCCGCGGCGTAGGACGGCAGCCGCTCCAGCACGTGCGTCAGCGCACCGTCCGCATACCCCTGGGAGCCGAACTCGGCGTACGTCCACGGGTGGTCGACGAGCAGCCGCAGCGCCTCGGGTCGCGCGACGAACATCGAGCCGTACGGCGCGAGCGGCGAGGAGTCGTCCAGCGGCACCGCGATGCCCAGCGTCCTGCACAGCGCCTCGGCGCCCGGCTTGTTCGCCCACCACGCGTGGCCCATCGTCGGATAGCCGATGTGGATCATGGGCGGATAGACGATGCCGAGCCCGGGCTCGCGCTGGAAGAGGGCCAGCAGCCCGGCGGCGTGTCCGGGCGAGGCGAGCAGATTGTCGAACTGCTGCTCGCGGAAGTGGCGGCCGATGTTGAACCCGTCCTGCGGGGTCTTCTTCGAGTGCAGCTTGACGACGAGATCGTACTCGCCGCTGCGCAGCAGGTCGCGGCATCCGATGAGGAAGGCCGTCTGGTCGCGCCCGTCGTTGAACTCGACCACGCGCACGCTCGCCCGCCCGCGCCCGTGGGGGCGGCGCTCCAGCACCGCACGCAGCGCGGCCCCGCGCTCCTCGTCCGACGTCGTCATCACCACGTCGTACTCCCCCGGCAGTCGCTCGGCCAGGTCGAGCATCTCGTCGGCCATCTCGACGTAGTACACGTGCATCGCCACGAGCACCCGGGGAGCTCGCGACGGGTCGAAGGCCGTGTCGACATCGGGGAGCACCTCGAGCATCGCCGCGTTGGTGTTCAGCACGTGCGGCGGCACGGTGCGGGCCAGATTGCGCCACAGGATCTCGAGCGGGTAGCCGTGATCGCCCATGAGCCGGGCGATGCGACGGCCGCTCACCGCGTGGCGGTCGAGGAAGACGGGATAGTGGAAGAACGTGCGGCGCTTGACCACCGGACAGCCGTCCGCCACCAGGAGGTCGGCGTTGAAGAGCGCGGGATGATCCGTCGGGTAGTCCACCGACGAGAACACCGCGTGGTGGGAGAACCCGCGGGTGGCGAAGTGCTCCGTGAACAGGGTCTCGTGCACGAGAACGGCGTCGTAGTAGTCGGGCAGCTCCGGCAGGTCGCGCCAATAGTCGCGCCACGCCTCCGACAGGAACATGCGGGAGCGCACCGCGATCCAGAACGACTGGAGGTGATAGGCGAGCACGCCCTTCCCGGTGAAGGGGTTCGGCTCCTCCCGCGCATGGTCGGTCAGGCCCCAGAAGTCCACCTCGCGGTCGTCCGTCGAGGCGAAGACATCCCCGAACGGACGCACCGGCCCGAACCAGGTGTCGTTGGTCAGAAGGAGTTCGTCATAGTCGGCGAGGCGGTCGCCCAGGGCGTCGATGGCCGCCTTGTGCGCCCAGATGTCGTAGCCCCGGTTCTCCCGGACGATCACCTCGTCGCACACCGCGTCGAGGCTGGCCGCTCCCGCCTCGTCCAAGGTGCCGTTGACGACGGCGATGAGCAGGTCGGCGTGCGGGCGCAGCCCGTCGAGCGCGTAGCGGACGTAGTCCTCGACGCCGCCGCGCCGGTCCCAGATCGTGTAGACGATGACCCGGCGCACGGGTCAGCGCACTCCCTGCTCGAGCGCCGTGAGCAGATACGCGCCGTACCCGCTCTTCACGAGGGGCTCCGCGCGCTCGCGCAGCTCGTCGTCGCTGAGGAACCCCATGCGCCACGCGACTTCTTCGGGGCAGCCGATCGACAGCCCCTGACGCTTCTCGACCGTGCGGATGAAGTCGGTGGCCTCGCTGAGCGAGTCGAACGTGCCCGTGTCGAGCCACGCGGTGCCGCGCGGCAGGAGCTCGACCTTGAGGGAGCCCCGTTCGAGGTAGGCCTTGTTGACGTCGGTGATCTCCAGCTCGCCGCGGGGCGAGGGCTGCAGGTTCTTGGCGATCTCCACCACGTCGTTGTCGTAGAAGTAGAGCCCCGGCACGGCGTAGTTGCTCTTCGGGTGCTCCGGCTTCTCCTCCAGGGAGACGACGGTGCCGGCCGCATCGAACTCGACGACGCCGTACGCGGTGGGGTCGTCGACCCAGTAGCCGAACACGACGCCACCGGTGAGGTCGGTGTACTGACGCAACCGCGTACCCATGCCCTGACCGTAGAAGATGTTGTCGCCCAGCACGAGGGCCGCCGAGTCGCCGCCGATGTGGTCCTCACCGAGGATGAACGCCTGGGCGAGACCGTCGGGCGACGGCTGCGTCTTGTAGGTCAGCGAGACGCCGAAGCGGCTCCCGTCGCCGAGCAGTCGCTGGAACTGGTCGGAGTCCTGCGACGTGGTGATGATCAGGATGTCCTGGATGCCCGCGAGCAGCAGCGTCGAGAGCGGGTAGTAGATCATCGGCTTGTCGTAGACGGGGACGAGCTGCTTGGAGATCCCGAGGGTGATGGGGTGCAGCCGCGAGCCCGTGCCGCCGGCCAGAATGATGCCACGCATCCCCCTAGTCTCCCCGATGTCGCGGGCCGACTCAAACCGCGTTCGCGGGAGCGTCCTCAGACGGGCGCGCCGCGGACGTCGCGCAGCGCGTCCACGAACGCGCGCGTCGCCAGCCGCGACGCGCGCTCGGCCGAGGCGCGGCCGTTGGCGGCGATCTCGGTGCGCACGCTCTCCTCCTCGAGCGCGTCGCGGAGCGACGAGACGAGGCGGGTCGTGTCCCCCGGCGCGTGCAGGAGCGCGTTGTAGCCGTCGAGGACCTCGTGCCCCAGCCGGGGGTTCGTCGGGGCGAGGTAGACCGCCCCCAGCGACATCAGGGCGAACGGGGCGAGGCTGGAGGGCCGCTCGACGAGGTCCACCACCGCCTCCGGGCGCAGCGCACGGACCGAAAGCGGATCGACGTCCGCTCCCTCGTGACGCGCCTCACGCCCGAGCGCCGCGCACGCGAGGTCGATCTCGCGGCGGACGTCGGCGCTCGCACCGATCGTCACCACGAGGGCCGCACGCTCCGCCGCCGGCACCCCGGCGGGCGCCAGGGCGGGGGCGATGCGGCGGCGGACCTCCCACGCGGCCTCCGCCTGCAGTTGACCCGCCGTCCATCGGTTCGGAGCGATGTAGTCGAACTCCGGACGGTAGCCCGCGACGATGCTCGCCTGCCGTTCGGGGTCGTGCGGATGCTCGACGGTCTCCATCGACGGCAGCAGGTACACGGGGAGGGCGCCCGCGGTGCCGGCCAGCCACGCCGTGGTCGCGGCGGTCCAGTCGCACGCCACGACGATGCGCGGCGTCGCGCCGGCGAGCGCCGCGACGATCCGCTCGTCGGGCGCGCCCGACACCTCGAGCACCTCCGCCTCGACGCCGTCGGCGCGGACGGCGTCGGCGAGCACGTCGACGTACGCGCGCCACAGCGGCTCCGACCCGCTGCCGCGCAGGAACGACACCGGAGCCCGCTCCGGAAGCTCCCGCGCCAGGAAGTCCTGCTCGTGCCGGCGCCAGAACCGCCGCATCGAGGCGAGCTCGCGCGGACCCTGGCTGTACCCGCGGGAGGCCGACTCGTGGTGCACCAGCAGCGCCGCCGGCTGGTAGTAGCAGCGCACGCCGCGCTCCCAGGCGCGCAGTCCCAGGTCGACGTCCTCGAAGCCGAGCCAGAAGCCGTCGTCCAGCAGGCCCACGCGCTCGTACGCGTTCCGGGTGATGTAGACGCACGCGCCGGAGATCGACCGGTTGTAGCCGGGGACGTTCGCGGTGGGCTTCGTCGCCGGGGCGCCGACGTGGAGGTGCCCGAACCACTGCGGCGCGAGCATCCGCGCGTAGTAGGTGCCGCCGTACTGGATGCGGCCGTCCGGGTACACGAGCTTCGGGCTCACCATCCCGATCGCGGGATCGATCGCGTACGCGCTGTACTGCAGCGCCTCCAGCCACCCGGGCTTCGCGACGATGTCGCTGTTGAGGAGGATGATGTCGTGCTGCGCGAGCTCCATGCCGACGTTGACGGTCCCCGCGAAGCCGCGCCGCTCGTCCTTCAGCACGACGCGCACGCGGTCGGAGGCGAACTCCTGGAGCTGGGCGGCGACATCGGGATCGATGAAGTCGTCGACGATGATGACCTCGTACTCGGCACCCGCGCACGTCTCCTCGATGCTCGCGAGCGCCTCGCGCAGCAGCGGCACGTCGTTGTAGCTCGGGATGACGATGCTCACCGGCCGCGCGTGCCGCCTGAACCACGACACCATCTCCGGATTGGCGTGCAGACCGCGCGTGTTGAGAGGATAGCTGCGACGCGTGCGCACCGATCTGACGCGTTCCCGCCACGCGGGTGGCAGCGCGCGAAGGACGCGTCGAGCGACGCGTGCGGGAAGGTGTGACATGACGCAATCCACTCGCTGGAAGACAGGCCTCTCATGATATCCACTCCCCCGTCGGGCTCGTCCCGGCCACGCATGGTCCTCGTCGCCTCGGACGTCGTCGGCGCCCGGATGGCGGGGCCGGGCATCCGGATCGTGGAGATCGCGCGCCAGCTCGCCGACGTCGCGGACGTCACGCTCGCTGTCGGGACGGAGGGCTCCGACGTCGCAGCACTCACCGCGCAGGGCCTCCGCGTCGCGCAGTTCCGCACGAGCGCGGAGCTCACGGCCCTCGTGGAGGCCCACGACATCGCGTACTGCCAGCTCGTCGACGAAGCGGTCGTGCGCGCCGGGATGGCGGCGGGATGCCGGTTCATCTTCGACCTGTACAACGCGCTGCCCGCCGAGGCGGTGGGATCCGAGCGCATCGGCGGGTTCACGACGCAGCCGGAGATGGACGACGTCTTCCGCGGTGTGCTGTCGTTCTTCCGGTTCTGCATGCGCGCGGGCAGCTACTTCGTCACCTCCAACGAGCGGCAGCGCGACTTCTGGCTGGGCTACATGATGGCCTCGGACGGCCTGCTCCCCAGCGAGCTGCGCGGACGCCGCCCGGCGGATATCATCGGGCTCGCGCCGTTCGGGATGGAGGATGCGCCGCCGCTCGAGGCATCCGCGCTCCGCGGGACCCGCGGCATCTCCGAGACCGACACGGTCCTGCTGTGGGCGGGCGGCATCTGGGACTGGTTCGACGCGGAGACGCCCATCCGCGCGGTCGCCGCGCTGCGGCAGACCCGCCCCGACATCCACCTGGTGTTCTACGGCACGACGCACCCGAACTCCCTCATCGGCAAGCCCCGGACCGTCGAGCGGGCGCAACGGCTCGCCGAGGAGCTGGGTGAGCTCGACCGCGGCGTCCACTTCATCGAGGGCTGGGTTCCCGCCCACGAGCGATCCGGCTACCTGCTGGACGCGGACATGGCCGTCTCGACCCACAAGGAGTCGTTCGAGACCCGCTTCGCGTTCCGCACGCGCATCCTCGACCACTTCTGGGCACACCTGCCGAGCCTCGTGAGCGAGGGCGACTGGTTCGCGGAGTACATCGCCGAGAACGACCTGGGCGAGGTCGTCCCCTACGGCGACGTCGACGCGACGGCGGCGGCGATCCTCGCTCTCAGCGACCGGACGCGCGCGCTCGAGGTCCGCTCGCGCATCGATGCCGTCCGCGACGGGTGGCGCTGGGAGCAGACCGTCGCCCCGCTGCGCGCCGTCGTCGCCGACTGGGAGCGGACGCTCGTGGCGCGCCCGGTGCCGGCCGCCCCGCCCGTCGCTGCTCCCCCGGCCCCCACGCTTCGGGCGCGGCTGCGCTCAGTCGTCTCGCGCTCACCCCTGGGGGCGGTCTACCGGCGCCTCCGCCATCGGTAGTCCGGCCGCAGCCGAGCGGGCGATGTCGGCGTAGAACGCGGCGACCCGGTCGAGCACGACCGGCCACCCGTACTCCGCCGCCGTGCGCAGTCCCGCCTCGGCCAGGCGCGCGCGGCGCGCGGGGTCGGCGAGCAGGGCGCGCAACGCCTCCGCCAGAGCGACATCGTCGTCCTGCGGGACCATGACGCAGTTCTCGTCGTCGTGGCAGAACTCGCGATTGCCGTGCGCGTCGGTCGTGATCACGGGGCAGCCCGCGGCCATCGCCTCCAGGATGGGCAGGCAGAACCCCTCGTGCCGAGAGGTCTGCACGAACACCGCAGCGGTGTTGTACAGCTCGTTGACCTCGGCATCCGTCGGCCGCTCGTAGTAGGTCACCCGAGGGTCCTCGAGCACGTCCGGCTCGGTTCCGAACAGCAGCAGCGGCGGCCGGTCGTCGCCGAGCGAGCGCCACGCGCGCTCGGTCATCGCGAAGTTCTTCTGGAAGAACGAACGACCGATCGCCAGGACCGCGTCCTCGGAGCGCTGCCACCCGGCGAGCGGGCGGAAGACGTCGACGTCGTAGCCGTTGGGGATGAGTGTGGCCTCCAGGCCGACCTCGGCGAGCTCCTGACGCTGATAGGAGGCCTCGGTCTCGGCGATCATCTCGGGCCGGTAGCTCGCGACCACCGCGGCCTGGGCGACCGCGTCGGTCGGGTAGAACCAGGTCTCGAACTCCTGCACCAGGTAGGCGGGCACGCCGTGGTTGACCGAGGCGAGCCACACGACGTCGGCGGTCTCCCACCACGTCGCCACCTTGATGGCGTCCTCGCTGCGCAGCGAGAGCAGCAGGTCCTCGTAGAGCCGATACGTGCGCAGCGGCACCCGCAGGTCGAACCACGTCGGCGCCCCCTGCAGAGACCAGATCTCCACGTCGAACCCCCGCGCGGCGAGGCCGTTGGCGAGCTCGAAGACGATCCGGATCCCGCCGCTGATCGACGTGGCGTTGAGGACGAAGATGATCCGCGTGGCGCCGTCGGGCCCCGATGTCGTGCGCTGCAGCGCCCAGTCGCGCAGTTCCCCGACGAACGGCGGCGGCGTCAGCGCGCGCACCTCGAGCGCGGTCGAGGCGAGGCACAGGGTGCGGAAGTTCCCGGCCCATCCACGGCGGATGAGCGTGGCGAGCTGCAGAGCGAGGTCCATGCCGGCGATGTGGCGGCCGGCCACGTCGATCCGGTCGATGGCGGCCGTGGTGATGTACAGGCCGTGCACCCCCGCCGTGAGGACGTAGCGCGGGATCATGGACTGCCCGTAGTCCTGCGTTCCGCCCATGGCGGGGACGACGCGCCCCGTGCGCCGGACGAGGTCGAATCCGGCCGCGCGCCCCTCCGGCGCCTGGTACGCGGGCGTGACGAACCCGATCTCCCGATCGTGGTGGTACTCGTGGGCCGCGTGCTGCAGCTCCACGATCCGCGCCGGGTCGGGGAGGGATTCGTCGACGTCGATGAAGACGAGGTCCCATCGTCGGCGCAGGCGCCGCATCCAGTCGAGGATGTCGGCGGCGTCGAGGGCCGGGGCGCCGGCCGTGCCGTCGGCGATGGTGACGTGCGCGCTCGGGATGGCGGAGCGGAACTCGGCCAGCGAGGGCGCGAGCACGACATGAGCGCGCAGCACCTTCACGACGTCGACGAGCCAGGCCGCGACCGCGGGCTGGGGCGCGCCCGTGACGACGACCACCACGTGCCGCCAGTGGACGCGGTGCCAGCCGTCGGCGCGCGCGGGCGTCAGAGTGGTCGTCACGGAGTTCGCGAAGGTGGCCCCGTCGAGCCGGCGCGCGGCGACCACCGCGGTGCGGTGACGCGCGTAGCCGCGCGGGCCCAGGCGCACCAGCAGCGCGACCTCTCCCAGCCTGCGGGCGACGGCGTCGATCAGACGCGCCGCGAAGCGAGCGCCGCGTAGCGCGGTCCTCTTGATCATGGGCGTCTTCCGTTCCTTCGAGCGACATCCGATTTTAGGGGGGACATCCGGCGCGGACGCACAGGGGTTGTTCAGGAGCGTGCACCTGTGTCTGCGAGGATGAGAGTCCCGTTCGCAGACACAGGAGGAGTGCCACGATGGGGATGCAGATTCGCAATCGTCGGACCGTCGCCATCGGAGCAGGCGCGGCCGTCGTCGCAGCGCTCATCGTCGGCACGATCGTGTGGGCCGTCCAGCCCCGGACCGACGCATCCCCGGCGCCGTCGGAGACCGCGTCGGCGACCCCGAGCCCCACCCCCACCCCGGTGGTGATGCCCGAGGCAGTGCCGGTCTACGGGTCCCTGAACGGGTGGACCACGCCCGACACCACGACGATCGGTCGGGTTCTCCCCGAGGTGGGCGCCGCCGCCGACGGCCGGATGTCGGCCGTGATCGACGCCCCCGCGGTCGACGGCCAGATCGCGGCGCTCTCGGTCGACGTCCCCCTGAAGCCGGGCTCCGCGTACGAGGTGTCCTTCAGCGCCCGTGTCGAATCGACCACCTCGACGACGGTCCCCGCCGCGCTGCGCATCGGCGATCACGAGACCGCCCTTCCGAAGCTCGACGCCTCCTGGACGACCGTCGAGGACACCTTCACCGCCCCCGCAGGCGCCGACAGCGCCACTCTCGCTCTCGTCCTCACCGGTCCGGTGAACGATCTGGGCATCGACGACATCGTCGTGCGCGCGAAGGGCGGCGACAACGTCGTCCCCAACCCCTCCTTCGAGGACGTGTCCGCGTCGGGCCGGATCGTGAACCGCTCGCTCATCCTCCCCGGCGACCGCGCCGCACTCGCAGTCCAGCTGGCGCAGGGCGACGCGACCTGGACGGCCGTGGACGAGGCGGGTGCAACCGCGGCCGGTGGGACCGCCTCGCTGCGCGGCGGGGTCGACATCCTCCCCTTGCAGGGTCTGACGCAGGGCTACTACACCGTGACGGTCTCGGACGCAGACGGGACGAGCATCAGCGCACCCGTGGCCGTGATCGACTACGCGGGCGCGTCCATCGCCAAGGACGAGCGGTTCGGCACGAGCCTCCACGTCGAGAAGGACTGGTACGCGGACGGCGCCGACGCGGCGAGCGCGCTGGGCATCGGCCTCGCTCGCAACGACATCCTGTGGCGCCTCAACGAGACCACGCCGGGCGTCTACGACTGGGATCCGACGTACGCCACGCGCTTCGACCGCCTCCACGCGCAGGGCGTGCACCTGCTCGGCATCGTCAACTACGGGAACAAGCTCTACGGCAGCGACAAGCTCCCCGACAACGACGAAGCCGTCGCCGCGTACGGACGCTATGCCGCGGCGATCGCCCAGCGCTTCGACCTCGCCGGGCTCGAGGTGTTCAACGAGTTCAACCACGCCCGCTTCAACAAGTCCGCGTGCGGCACGGCTCCCGAGTGCTACATGCCACTGCTGAAGTCGGTCCACGACAGCGTGCGTGCCGTCGACCCCGACCTGCCGATCGTCGCGGGCTCGACCGCGCTGTACGAGAGCGACTGGTTCACCGGACTGTGGCGCGCGGGCGGCATGGACTACTCGGACGCCATGAGCTACCACCCGTACGTGGGCAGCAGCGACCTGCTCAAGGACATCGTGCTGCAGTCCCGCACGGACATGACCTCCACCGCGGGGCGCGAGATCCCGATCTGGATCACCGAGTTCGGCTTCACCTCGGCGAGCATGACCCCCGCACAGCAGGCGGTCGAGGTGTTCAAGAGCGCGACCTCGACGCTCGGCAACGGCGTGGCGAAGTTCTTCTGGTACGACCTCATCAACGACAGCCCCGACGGCAGCGACCACGAGGGCAACTTCGGTCTGTACGGTCAGTCGATCGACGGGGTGGCCGCGCTCCCGCCGAAGAAGGCCGCGTTCGTGTACGGCCTGCTCATCGAGCAGCTCGGCGGGCTGAAGGCGGCAGGCGAGGCGAACCTGGGCGGCGGGGCCACCGGCTACACGTTCGGGGCCGGAGACGACGCGGTCACCGCCGCATGGGCCGGCGAGGGCGGCGCGACGGTCGAGATCCCCACCGATCACGACCTCGAGGTCATCACCACCGACGGCGCCTCCACCGTGGTCTCCCCGACCCAGGGCGTCGCCTCGGTCACCGTTCCTCAGGGCGGCGCGTTCATCCGATCCGCCCCGACCTCCTGACGGGCGTACGCTCAGGTTCGCTCCCTAGACTTCGAGAATGCCTCACGAGACCCGACGGGCCGCGCGACGCGCGGCCCCCCAGACGTCGAGCCCAGACGCACCGGACGGGACCGACTCCGGTTCCGAGGAGGTATCGGCCCCGGTCGGGCAAGGCCGGCGCCGGCGGCGTGGGCGCGCGATCTGGATCACGGTGGGCGTCCTCGCCCTCGTCCTCGTCGGGGCGGCGGCCTGGGTGGGCTTCAAGGCGCTGACCGTGAAGAACGAGCTCGAGGCGGCCCAGCGGCTGATCGGGACCTCGGGCGACAGCGGCGCCTCGGCCGCGGACCGTCTGCGCGACATCGGGGCGCACGCGACCGCCGCATCCGACGCCGCCGGGGATCCGCTGTGGCACCTCGCCGAGTACGTGCCGATCGCCGGCGACAACCTGCGGGCCGTGCGCGTGGCGAGCGAGTCGATCGCGATGCTCGCCGACGACATCGGCGTTCCCGCGGTCGCCGCGATGAACGACGGAACCGGCGGCGCTCCGCTCGGTCGCATCCTCACCGTTCTCGAGGCGAAGGGCCCCGCCGTCGCCGAGATGGCCTCGACGGTGGCCGACGCGGCCAGCTCGCGCTGGCTGATCGGCCCCGTGCGGACCGGCATCGACCAGGTCGACGACGTGATGCGCGCCGCAGGGCCTGCACTGTCGGCGGCACCCGCGCTGCTGGGCGCCGACGGGGTGAAGAACTACCTCCTGGTCTTCCAGAACAACGCGGAAGTGGTCCCGCTGGGCGGCAGCGCGGCATCCCAGACCCTCGTCTCCGCGGACAACGGCGCGATCAGCATCGTCGCGCAGGCGTCGAGCACCGACTTCCGCAACGGCCGCGCCGTGGACGTGCCCGTGGACCAGAGCGCGATCGATCTCTACGGCAACTACCTCCTCGATCACGTCAACACCACACCGAGCCGCCCGGACTTCCCGACCGCGGCACGCCTGCTGAGCGCCTTCTGGCAGCGGGACATCCGCTCCGACCAGATCGACGGCGTGGTCTCGGTCGATCCCATCGCGCTGGGCCGCATCCTCGAGGCGACCGGGCCGATCACCGTGGGCGACATCGAGATCACATCGAAGAATGCGACCCAGGTGCTGCTCAAGGACGTGTATGCGAAGTGGGATCCGTCGAAGGACAAGTCGGCGGGTCGGGCGTCGGACGCCTTCTTCGCCACCGTCGCGGACACCGTGTTCTCGAAGATCTCGTCGGGCGACTTCGACGTCAAGGACATGGTGTGGGCGGTCAGCACGAGCATCGCGAACGGCGACATCCTCCTGTGGAGCGAGGACGCGGCCCTCGCTCCCCTGATCCAGGGCCAGCGCGTGGCGGGCGTGCTGCCCGGCGACAACGCCGCCCAGACGACGATGGGGGTGTACTTCCGCGACACGTCCGCGTCGAAGATCGACTACTACATGGATTCCGCGATCTCCATCGGACGGACCTGCAGCGCGGACCGGTCGACGTTCACCGCCGACACGACGCTGCACCTGAACCTCACGCAGGAGCAGGCGGACGCGTTGCCCGGCTACGTGCAGAGCGGCACGTGGGGGTCGGAGCAGTTCCGCACCGAGGTCTTCGTCTACGGTCCTCCCGGCACCTCCTTCGAGAGCGCGACAGTCGACGGACGCGACGTCGCACCGCTGCGCACCGACGTGAACGATCTCGGACGGCCGGTGGCCTCGTTCCAGACCCTGCTGCGGCCCGGCGAGACGGCGAAGGTGTCGGCCGTGTTCACGGGTACCGGCGACTTCGGGCCGCTGGAGCTGCAGTCGACCCCGATGGTGCGAACGACCGACAAGACCGTGACCGACGACTGCGGCTGACCGGAGGAGCGAGGGTCCCGCACCGGCCGACGCGCGACCGGGCTCAGTGCGCGGTCGCGCCGGGCGATATGACGGCGCGAACGGTGCGGAAGAGGATCATGAGGTCCTGCAGGAACGACCAGTTCTCGACGTAGTAGAGGTCCAGGCGCAAGGCATCCTCCCACGCGAGGACCGACCGCCCGCTCACCTGCCACAGACCGCTCATGCCGGGCTTCACGAGCAGCCGCCGCTCGACGACCTCGTCGTAGAGAGCGACTTCCTCGGGCCGCTGCGGGCGCGGTCCGACAAGACTCATCTGCCCGGCGACGACGTTCAGCAGCTGGGGCAGCTCGTCGATCGAGTGACGGCGGATGAACCGCCCGACGCGGGTGATCCGCGGGTCGTTGGTCACCTTGAAGAAGGGACGGTTCGTCGTCCCCTGCAGATCGAGCAGGCTGGCGAGCTGGTCGTCGGCGCCGCGCACCATCGAGCGGAACTTGACCATCGCGAACGGCTGCCCGCGACGCCCGATGCGCTGCTGCGTGTAGAAGATGGGCCCCGGCCCCTCGCTGCGGATCGCGATCGCGGTGGCGAGGAAGGCGGGGGCGAGAAGGAGCAGCAGCACGATCGACGCGACGATGTCGAACGACCGCTTGAGCACACGGCGATAGCCCTCGAGACGGGGGAAGTCGACGTGGACGAGCGGCAGGCCGGCGACAGGCCGCGCATGAATGCGGGGCCCGGCGACGTCGGTGAGCGCGGGAACCACGACCCAGTTGATGTCGCGATCCGCCATCGCCCAGCCGAGTCGGCGCATCGCGTTCGGATCGAGCTCGTCGGCCGCCCCCACGATGAGCGTGTCGGCGCCCGTCTCGTCGATGGCGCGCTCCGCGTCGGCGATGGCAGCGAGGACGGGCACGCCGTTGACGGCGGTGCGCGTGCCGAGGGGTGTGATGGCTCCCACGATGGCGAAACCGGTGCCATGCGTGTTGCGGATCTGCGACACGATATGGTCGAGCTTTGCCCGCTCCCCCAGCACCACCGCCCGGTACACGTATCGGCCTTCTTTCTGCCGCCGCCGCAGCCACTGGCGCCATCCCCAGCGGCTCCCCAGCAGGGCCGCCAGGCCCACCGGAAGGGCCACGAGGTACAGCGTGCGGGCGACGTCCATGCGCAGGAAGAACGCCAGGCTGATCGAGACGGCGAACACGAAGAACGTCGCACTCACGATGCCGCGGTACTCGTTGACGTCGTGCCCGACGACGTGACGATCGCGGGTGTCGAAGGCGCTCAGCGCCAGCATCCACAGCAGCGCGACGACCAGCAACAGGACACTGTAGGGCGTGCGGGGTCCGCTGGGCCAATCCACCGATGCATCGAGCCCGGGCAGGAGGAACTCGCCGAACCCGGCGAGGATCGCGACGATGAGGAGCGTGTCGGTGACCGCCAGGCGACGCGCATAGACCTGTACCCACGAGGGCTGCCTGCGACGCAGCGTCACGGGTGTCGCCGTGCGAGCCACCCGATCGACGTCGGGGCTCGCCGCGACATCCGGCACCACACGACCGGGCGGTGTCGCCGGTCGCCGCGGGAAACCTGACTGGTGTCGGCTCGCCTCAGAAGTCACTGCATCGTCCATCGTCCGTGAGATCCACGCACACCGGGGCCGCGTGCGAGGTTCCGGGGGGCGCCCTCCACCCTACTACGCGCCCCGAACGGGACTCACGGCCGGGCCGTGTATACCGGCAGGCGGCCTCAGTCGCGGCTGTAGATGTCCCGCGTGTAGACCTTGTCCGCGACGTGGGTGAGCTCGTCGACCATGCGATTGGCGATGATGACGTCGCAGCGTGCGGTGAAGCTCGGCAGGTCCCGGACAACCTCGGAACGGTAGAACTCCTCTTCGTCCAGCTCGGGCTCGTAGACGATGACCTCGATGCCCTGCGCCTTGATGCGCTTCATGATGCCCTGCACCGCCGAGGCACGGAAGTTGTCGGAGCCCGACTTCATGATCAGGCGGTACACGCCCACGGTGGAGGGACGGCGGGAGACGATGTCGGAGGCGACGAAGTCCTTCCGGGTGCGGTTGGCCTCGACGATCGCGGCGATGAGGTTCTGGGGCACCTCCGAGTAGTTGGCGAGCAGCTGCTTGGTGTCCTTCGGAAGGCAGTACCCGCCATACCCGAAGGACGGGTTGTTGTAGTGCGACCCGATGCGCGGATCGAGGCCGACGCCCTCGATGATCTGCTTCGTGTCGAGGCCGTGCACTGCGGCATAGGTGTCCAGCTCGTTGAAGTAGGCGACACGCAGCGCGAGGTAGGTGTTGGCGAAGAGCTTGATCGCCTCGGCCTCGGTGGCCTCGGTGAGCAGCACCGGCACGTCGTCATCGAGCGCCCCCTCGAGCAGCAGCTGCGCGAAGCGCGCGCCCTTCTCGCCCCGGTCGCCGACGA
Source organism: Microbacterium sp. MMO-56 (assembly GCF_037146215.1). Lineage (NCBI taxonomy): Bacteria > Bacillati > Actinomycetota > Actinomycetes > Micrococcales > Microbacteriaceae > Microbacterium > Microbacterium sp. MMO-56. The sequence goes on along the minus strand of NZ_JBBCVW010000005.1, from coordinate 194,776 downwards.
CGATGCGAGAGGGGTGCAGGTTGTCGTACAGCGCGCGTCCCTCACGCAGGAACTCCGGCGAGAACATGATCGACGCGCCCGGGTGCTCCGCGCTCATACGCGCCGTGAACCCCACGGGAACCGTCGACTTGATGACGATGACGGCCTCGGGGTTGACCCGCAGCACCTGGTCGATCACAGACTCGACCGACGACGTGTCGAAGTAGTTGGTGACCTCGTCGTAGTTCGTCGGCGTCGCGACGACGACGAAGTCCGCTCCCGCGTACGCGCCATCCGCGTCGAGCGTCGCGGTGAGGTCGAGCTCGTGGGTGGCGAGGTAGTCCTCCAGCTCCGCATCCGCGATGGGTGAGAGGCGCCGGTTGATGAGATCGACCTTGCTCGCGCTGAGGTCGACGGCGACGACTTCGTGGTGCTGAGCGAGGATGACGGCGTTGGACAGCCCGACGTAACCCGTTCCGGCGATCGCGATCTTCATGCGAAAAGCCTATCGGCGTCGTCTGACCTGTCGGACCAGCCGGGGAGCCGGGCCCGGGCCGGCCGGCGCGAATAGACTCGGTTCCGATGACCGCACCCCTTGTCTCCATCATCGTCCCGGTGTTCGACGACGAGGCGACGGTCGCCGCCGCGGTCGAGAGCGCGCTCGCGCAGACCATCGTGCGGATCGAGGTGATCTGCGTCGACGACTGCTCCGCCGACGGCACTGTCGGCGTCATCGAGCAGATGCAGGCCTCCGATGACCGCGTGCGCCTGCTCCGGCACGACCGCAACCGCTCGGCGTTCGAGGCCCGACGCACCGGCATCCTCGCAGCCAGAGCCGATTACGTCCTGTTCCTCGACGGCGACGACGAGCTCGCCCCGGATGCCGCGCAGCGCGCACTCGCTGCGGCGGAGACCTCCGGCGCCGACCTCGTCGGCTTCGGCGTGACGGTCCTCGAGCACGATGGGCGTTCGGGAAGCACGTACGAGCGACGGCTGCAGCCGATGCACCGGCGGCTGGACGACGGAGGGGTGCTGGCCGGTCTCTTCCCGGTGGGGAAGCCGGCTCAGGGACAGCTGTGGCGGTACCTGTTCCGAACCCAGGTGCTCCGTGATGCCTGCGCGCTCCTCGACGGCGACTTCACTCTCGGCCGGGTCAACGACCTGCCCCTGATGTTCCTGGTGGCGGCCCTCGCCACCAGGTACGTCTCGATCGAGGACCGTCTCTACCGCTACCACTTCGGGCGCGGCGGCAGCGGTCACCGCGTCGACACTCACGAGCGCGCGGTCTTCTACGCATCGGCGATCGAGTCGATCGACAGCATCCGGCCCGCGATCGACGAGCTCGCACGGAAACGCTCCGATGCGGACACCCTTCGGGCCTCGTACGAGTCCGTCCGTCTGTCGATCATCGGCTACGTCTGCTTCCAGCTCGTGGAGAAGAGCGACGGCGCGGTGCTCGACGATGCTCTGGCGCACCTCCACACCGTGGCTCCGGCTGCCGACGTCGTGCGTGCGGCCGCGCGCTTCTACCCTGAGGCGCTCAGCACGCTCCGCTTCCATACCGCGTGGCAGGGCATGGACGATCGCCGAGTGCGCAGCATCCTGCTCGCCACGTCGACACTGCGTACGGGTGGGGTGTCAGCCGTCCTGGCCTCACAGGCCCGTTACCTACGCGCAGCGGGCCACCGCGTCACGATCGTGGCACGAGGTGGTGGCAGCGACCGGGACGCAGTCCCCGCCGGCGCGGAGTTCATCGAGTTGCGTGGACGCTCGCTGGCGGATCGACTCGAGGAATGGGGCGAGATCTGCCGCGCCCACGAGGTCGACATCGTCATCGACCACCAGGTGTTGTACACGCCGCACTGGCCGGAGTTCGCTCTGACGGCGCGGGCGGAAGGAGCGGCGACGATCGGCTGGTTGCACAACTTCGTCGGCCGGCCCATCTACGACGGCACCGACCGCCTGACTCTCATCGAGCGATGCGCCGCCACGTTGGCGCAGCTGATCGTGCTGTCTCCCCTCGACGTCGCCTACTTCCGGTTGCGCGGTGTGACGCAGACGGCGTACCTTCCCAACCCCCCGTCACCCCTGATGCTCGACGCACTCGCGCATCCCGCACACAAGAGCGCAGTGTCGGGTCGGCTCGAGCTCGTGTGGTGGGGCCGCCTCGAGCAGCGCACGAAGCAGGTGTTCGAGCTGATCGAGGTGGCCGCCCAGCTGCGTCGCCTCGGGTGTGAGTTCCGACTCACCGTGATCGGGCCCGACTGGGACGACGTGACGGCCAAGACCTTCAATGCGCGTGCGCGACGACGCGGCCTGAGCGATCGGGTCGCCGCCGTCGGCGCACTGCGCGGACAGAAGCTGGTCGAGGCCATAGACGCCGCGGATGCCTTCGTGTCGACGAGCATCATCGAGGGGTATCAGCTCACGATCGCTGAAGCGCAGTCGCGGGGTCTTCCGGTCTACATGTATGAGTTGCCGTGGCTGACACTGGTGCAGGGCAACGAGGGGATCGTCACGGCGCCTCAGGGGGACGCCGCGGGACTCGCCCGTCGCATCTCGGACATCGCCCGCGACCCCGAGCGTTACCTCGCGCTCTCCCGCGCCGCGACCGAGGCCGCTGCGCAAGCCACCGGCTACGACTTCGCGCACCTCTATCAGGATCTCATCGCCGGATCGCTGCCCGCGGAGTTCTCGCCCGAGCCGTCGCTCGACGATGCCAGCCGCCTGCTCGGTCTGATGGCGTTCTTCGCCGAGAAGTCACATCGTCGCGGACGATCGACCACCAGCGACGCGTCCATCGCCGCACGGCTCTGGCAATCGGCGTCCCCCGCTGGCCGCGCCACGCTTCGACGACTGCCGGGCCTTCGTCCTCTGGCGCATCGCCTCAAGAAATGGCTACTCGCGCGCTGACCAGAGCGTTGCGGATCAGGGCGTCGTGCTCGCGCTCTCGTCCGTCGTGGGGTCCACCGGTTCCTCGGCCTGTGTGGGAGTGGGGTTGGGCGTCGGCTGGGGGTCCGGGGTCTCCGTCGGGTCGGGGTTGGTCGGACTCGGATCGGGGGTGGGAATTGCGGGGTTGGGGACGACAGGAGTATCGGGCTCCGCCTCCTCGACGTCCGTCTCACCGGTATCCGTCCGGCCCGAACCGGAATCGGTCTCGTCTGTGGTCGGCAGCGCGCGGGTCACGGTGACCGTCGAACTGGATCTCGAACCGTCGGTTCCCTCGGCGGTCAACGTGTACACGGTTGACGCATCGGCGCACGAGAACGCCACGACGTGGTCGATGCCGAGACCCGCCAGCGTGGTCTGCATCGGCTGATCGATAGCGTCGACCTGCGCGGGACCGGCAGCGAGAGCGATCAGCTTGGCGTCGCGGACGTCCCAGTTGAGGCTCACGGGAATCTGCCCCTCGGGCGAGGCGCACTGGGCGACGGGCGTCCCCGTCGCGAAGCTGCTGATGACGGCGGGAACCTGCTCCACCGGGGTGAAGGAACCCTTCGGATCCGGGCGGTCGGGAGGGGTGGGGAGCCCGGTCAGCAGAGCAACAGCGGCGCCCGCGCCGACCGCAAGCACGACCGCGGCTCCGGTGATCACTCCCGCCACCAATCTCCGCCGGTCGCGCTGCCGGGTCGCGGTCCGATAGCGGTCGCGGCGGGCGATCGTTCGTGCCGAGTCGGTGTGGACTGGCACTTCAGTCTTCGGCTGCTCTTCGAGGTTGCCTGCCGCCGTGCTCGCCTGCACGTCCGCCGCTGCTCCCACGACTTCGGTCACACGTGCGGCGGGCTTCTTGGTCGCACGAGCCGGCGCCTTCGCCTTCACCGCCGGTGCAGCACCCACGGCACCACCCGGCTGCTTCGTCCACCTCACGTAGTCGTCGATGACCTCGGCCGCGGGGCCATCAGCGCGCAACTCCCCCTTGTGGATCCAGAGCACGCGCTCACACGTGTCCTTCAGCGACCCGACCGAGTGACTCACGATCATCACCACGCCCGCGGAATCGCGCAAGTCACGGATGCGCCGCTCGCTCTTCATCTTGAATCGGCGGTCTCCCACCGACAGGGCCTCGTCGATGAGCAACACGGAATGGGTCTTGGCGGATGCGATAGCGAATCGCAGCCGCGCTCCCATCCCTGATGAGTACGTGCGCATCGGGTGATACAGAAACTCGTTCAGCTCGGCGAAATCAGCGATCTCAGCGACCTGCGCTGCGGCTTCCTCGGCCGTGAAGCCCATAGCCAGTAGGCCGAGCTTGATGTTGTTCTCACCGGAGAGCTCGGGCACGAGCGCCGCATTGACGCCCAGCAGGACGGGGCGGTCGGCCGCCCAGATGGCCCCCTGGGCCGTCGGGATGAGTCCGCTGATGGCACGGAACAGGGTCGACTTTCCGGACCCGTTGTGGCCGATCACTCCGATGGTCTCACCTTCGGAGGCCGTGAAGGACACCCCTCGGAGAGCGGGGACAGTGTGGAGCTCGCGTCCGCCGCGCAGAGCCTGCAGGTTCAGCAGACTGTCGCGCGCGCTCATGCGCTTGCCCGAGGCGTAGACGCGGTAGGACACGTGCGCATCGTCCACGACGATCATCGGCCTCGGGGGCCGGGGGGGCACCTCGTGCTCTGAATCGGGCAGCATCAGTTCAGTCGCTGAGACCATACTTCGCCTCCGCTCGCCAGAAGTAGATGACACCGACGACGATCACGAGCACCGTCCATATCGGGGCGGCGATGAGTGCGAGAGTCGGTGTGGGATGGTCCACGAGCATCACGCCGCGCACCATCGCGATGAAGTCATACGTCGGCACGAGGTGCGCGATCGTCAGCAACACCGGCTTGTCCGCGAAGACCTTGTCGACCTGGAAGAAGATGGCGCTCACATAGAACAGCACACGGTTGATGATCGGGATGAACTGCTGCACGTCGCGCGCCCACACCGACATCCGAGCCACGATGAGGGCGACACCCAGGTTGAAGACAGCCATCATGGCGAGGATCGGAATCACAAGCAGCCACGACCAGCTGATGGGCACGCCGAACACCAGCAGCAGGATGCAGAGCAGGACCACGATCGGGATGATCCGCAGCGTCTGATCGATCACGACCGAGACGGGCAACAGGATTCGAGGGAACCCGAGACTCTGCACCAGGCGCGAGTTCCCGGTGATCGCCCGAGCCCCCCCGCCGAAACACCCGGTGAAGAACGAGAAGATGAAGACCCCCGTCAACAGGTACGGGACGAAATCAGCAGGCCGGGCGGCGCTGGACAGGAGCAGACCGAAGATCGTCCCGTAGATCAGAGCCGTGAACATGGGCTTGAGGACGAGCCACAACACTCCGAGTCTGTTCCGGAGCAGCTCACCGACGAGGCGATACGCAGCCAGCGTGAAGGCGAACTGCCGCCGCCGCCAAGCCTCCGCCAGGTAAGGGCGCAATGGCGGGCGGAGCCCGACCTCGAAGAGACCATCCACGGGCAGCTCAAGCCGTGCCTCCATGGAGAACCTGATCCCTTTCCCTACTGCCGCCTACTTCGAAGAACGATGCCGCCTACGCACGAACCCTCACCGATCATACCGTGAGGCTGAAGTGAGCGACGTTACGAGAGTGTTGCACGACCTAGGATTGTGGAGAGTCTGCCACCGATCCTCGACCGGCATCCCGCCGCGTACCTGCCTACCTGGAGTCACAGATGTCACCCGCACCGCTCGTGTCGATCGTCATCCCCGTGTTCGATGACGAGGAGACCGTCGCCGCAGCGCTTGCCAGCTGCCTCGCGCAGACAATGACAGACGTCGAGGTCATCGTGGTGGACGATGCTTCCACCGACCGCACAGCGGAGATCATCGAGGGTTTCTGCGCGCGTGACCCGCGCGTCCGACTGATCCGTCAGCCCCAGAACCTGTCGGCCTTCCAGGCGCGCCGTGCGGGCATCTTCGGCGCACGCGGTGAGTATGTGCTCTTCGTCGACGGTGACGACGAGCTCCTTCCGCACGCCGCCGAGACCTCGGTCGCCGCCGCGCAGCGGCATCAGGCCGATCTCGTCGGATTCGCGATCGAGGTCATCAATCAGGACGGCGCCGTCGTCGGCGGATACCAGAACCGACTCAACCCGAAGCATGCGTCGCTGACGGGCGGCCAGGTTCTGGAGGGACTCTTCCCTCTCGACAAACCCGCACAGGGACAGCTCTGGCGGTACCTTTTCCGAACAGAGATCTTGCGGGCGGCCTATGACCTCGTGCCGGAGGATCTCGTGCTGCCGCGTGTCAATGATCTGCCGCTGCTCTACCTCGTCGCGGCCTTGGCACAAAAGTACGTGTCGATCAAGGAGCGCTTGTACCGCTACTACTACGGACGAGGCGGCAGCGGTCAGCTCGTCGACACGATCGAGCAGGCGGAGTTCTATGCCGAGGCCATTCGCTCGGTCGACAGCATCGCGCCGGCGGTGGAGTCGATCGCCAGAACGACCGCGGACCCCAGCAAGATCCTCGACAGCTACGAGTCCGTCCGGCTGTCGATCATCGGGTATGTCTGCTCTTATCTTCTCAAGCACACCCGCTCCGATCTCAGAGAGCAGGTGCTCGAACACCTGGACACGTGCGCGTCGGCCACTGATCTCGTCGTGGCCGCGACCAGGTTCTATCCGGACTCGCTCGTGGCGCTGAAGCACCACAGCAAGCCGGTGGGTCTGGACGCAGACCGGACGCGGAGCGTTCTGCTCACCACGCGGATCCTGACCACGGGAGGCGTATCGAGCGTTCTGCTCGCTCAGGCCGACTACCTGATGCGCGCCGGATATCAGGTGACGATCGTCGCTCGGCGCTACGGGAGCGACCCGAGCATCGTCCCGCCCGGCGCCACATTCATCGAAATGGTGGGTCGCGGGCTGCCGGAACGCCTTATGGAGTGGGCCGAGATCTGTCGCGCGCAGGCGATCGACGTCATCATCGACCACCAAGTGCTCTACAGCAAGGATTGGCCCGAGTACGCGCTGGTCGCCCGCGGCGTGGGCGTCGCGACGATCGCCTGGCTTCACAACTTCGCCGCACGGCCGATCTACGACCTCAATGGCCTGCACGCGGTGCTGAAGGAGAACGCCCCGCTGCTCGAGATGATCATCACTCTGTCGCCGCTGGACGTGTCGTTCTGGAAGCTGAGAGGCGCCGAGCACAGCGCGTTCGTGCCCAACCCTCCGTCGCCCATGCTGATCGAGTCTGCTGGCGTGGTGGAACCCAAAGCCCTCACGGACGGACCTCTCCGCCTCGTCTGGTGGGGGCGCTTCGATGAGCATACGAAACAGGTGAGCCAACTCATCGAAGTGGCAGATGAGCTTCGAAAGCTCTCCGTGGACTTCTCGCTCACCGTCATCGGTCCGGGATGGGGCGAATGGACCCCGGATCGGTTCAACGCCCTCGCACAGTCCCGGGGTCTTGCGGGCAAGGTCCGCGCTATCGGTGAGCGTCGCGGGGCCCAGTTGATCGCCGCGATCGACGACGCGGACGCGTTCGTTTCGACGAGCGTCATCGAGGGCTATCAACTCACGATCGCCGAAGCGCAATCGCGTGGGCTCCCCGTCTTCATGTATGACCTGCCCTGGCTGACCGTCGTTCAGGACAACGAGGGAGTCGTCACGTCCGCGCAGGGCGACGCAGCCTCGCTGGCTGAGCAGATCGCCACCGTTGCCGAATCGCCCGAGCGATACGGCGAGCTGTCACGGGCAGCGATCGATGGGGCTGCGCGCGCCCTCTCCTACGATTTCGCCCGGCTCTACGAGCAGGTCGTCACAGGAACGCTGCCCGCGGAGTTCTCTCCCGAGCCGACGATGGCGGATGCCCAGCAGCTGCTGGACCTGACGATCTTCTATGCAGAGCGGAACGCGGGGACGCGAACGGCTGTCGCAGGAGCCCGCCGTGAGGCCCGTCGAGCGACGAAAGGAAAGCCGTCGACGGTGGGCGCACCGCAGGGCGCATCCCTCGGCCATCGCGCGTGGCGAGCGGCGACTCCACTCGGCAAGACTGTGCTTCAGCTCGCCCCCGGCCTTCGACCGATAGCTCATCGGGTGAAGGTGAGGCTCGTGCGTCGACGCTGACGCGGGATCCGCGCCGCCGTGTCCGGTCAGGAACCGCCGTGCGCGATCACGCCGCGGATCCGAGTGGTCAACTCGCTCAGATCCTCGCGCGCTGTCTCGATGCGCTGGCCGAGCAAGGGAAGCTCCTCGTCGAGACGCTCGACGCGCTCCGACAGAGCATCGTGATGGCCGGTGAGCGCGCCGATACCGACCGCGTCGAGCAACCGAATGATCTTCTGCGGATCGGCCGCGCTCCCGATCGGATACGCGCCCTCTGTCGCGCCCATGATGAGTGCGTGAGCCCGGTCGCTGACCACCGCGATGGACCGAGCGTAGACGGCCCTGACGTGCGCATCCAGATCGGCATGCCGCGTACTGGGGGCAACGAGGTACTCACCCTCGAGATCTTCGGCGAGACGCACAGCGCACGGCGCATCACGAGCCACCTGGGCAACCGTCACGATGCGAGCATCCAATCGCGCTGCCAGGGCACGCACGGCACTCATCCACCCGGGCCCGGGATACGGGCGATCGAATCGCAGCGTGACCGCGATCAGCTCGCGAGCACCCCTCTCCACCCAGGTCGCCGGCCCGCTTCCCAGGCTGAAAGCCCAATCCGGTGCGACGTCACCGAATCCGGCCGCATCCCGAGACCCCTTGTCCCGCCACGAGACGACAGCAGCATCGCGCATGGCCGGGTCGAAACGCACGGACGCGGCGACCGATGGGTCCTTCAATCCGATTCCGGCGGCGATCACGACTCCGTCGCGCCGGGTCACGGCTCGCAACTCACCGGCTCGGCGAGGGTGCGGATACGGCATACCGCTCGGCGGATTGATCTCGCCGGCGTTCAGCACATATACAGCGCCGCGCTTCTGCCTGCTCGCTTTGAGCCAGTCGCCTCGCACGGGGTACAGCACATCGCTTCCGCTGAGCGGCATTGCGGAAAGGTAGTCACTGGACTGTCCGTCCAAGTGGACGTGGAGCCGCGTGTCCGCCCCGCTCAGCGCACGAAGCAGTCCTACGCGGAGAACTGAGTCGCCCAGGTTGTCATCTTGTCCGCCCGGGTGCACGAAGACATGTTGCATTTGTCGATCCCCTCGTCCTCACCAACTTAGTATGGGGATGTGCGCCGCCCTAATCACTCCGTCGACCGTACGCGGAGTCTCCGCGTCCACGAGACACACCGCCCTCCGGCGCCTGTCCTCCGCTACATTGACCAGGTCGCCGGCTCCGAACCGGACATCGAGTTCCGCTACTCGCAAGGCGTGCTCACGAAGTTCGACGTCGACGTCGCGCACGTTGCCGACTCCTCGCTTGACGTCCTCCTCGGCACCCGCGATGCGAAGGGATTCCAACGGTTGCTCGCGACGCTGGTATTCACTCGGAACCTTCGTCGCCATCGCATCGCGCTCGTGCGCACCGTCTTCGGTGGGACTGAGCCTGAAGCCGGGCACGTGGCCGAGCGCGTCGCTCGTCGTGTCCTCGATCGAGCCACGAGAGCTTTCATCACTCTCGACGACTCCATCGTCACCCCGAACCCCTCGCGTACAACGCGCATTCCTCACGCCAGCTTCAGCGAGCGGTACATCGGTTACCCCCGGAGCGAGCAGATCGAGGGCCGGATTCTCTGCCTGAGCCCGGGATACCTCCCGTCGGGGACGCGTCAACTGCTCGGCGTCGTGCGCGTGACGTCGACCCCTGGTGTGACGCTGCGGCTCGCGGGCCGCGCCTCTCGCGCTCTCGAGCCGCACGTGCGCTCCGCCATCGCCCGTCACGCGTCGACCGTGAGCGCGCGCTTGGAGCAGCTGTCCGATGGCGCGCAGGTTCAGGAGATCAGCGCTGCGGAGCTCGTCGCCGTTCCTCACTCCGATTCACCCGAAGAGCGACAGCTGGTCTATCTGGCACTCTCCCTGGACCGCCCTGTGATCACTCCCCGAACGCCTGCAATGGCAGCGCTGGCGAGGGAGGTCGGGGCGGGTTGGGTTCACCTCACCGACGGCCCGATCACTGCGAAGGACATCGACGTTGCGCTCACCGCCGGTCGGTCCGGTAAGCGCACGTCGCACCCAGATCTGCACGGACGTGACCTGAGGGAGACGACGGCTGCGTATGCCGCCGTTTTTCGCGCTGCGTCATACGATCGCCTTCGATAGGCAGAGTCAGCGGGTGACGCCTGCGCTCCGCTCAGACCCCTTGAGCAGAGCGGCATTCACCGCCCCGAGCCGGTCCATCCAGAGAATACTCGACGCCACTTGGCATGAAGGGTCTTGTCACCGGTCACCGGTGCGGAGAAGTCGAAGAGCGTCTTCAGGCGTGGCGAGGTGTGCCACCCGCGGAACTCGAATCCAGCTCTCGTCGGCGGCGCCGGTTCGACTACCTGGGTCCCGTAGGGCACCTTCTGCGAAGAGTGGATTGAACCCTCTCCGCTGCTGAAAGTCACCGTCACGTCACCCTGCGCACTCGAGGTGGAATAGGTCCCGAACCTCTGGACCAATCGCCCCATCGCGTCGGCGTCGATCGGCTCGTCATGGAAGGCCTTGTAGAAATTCGCGACGAAGTCCGCCACCGTCCAACCGGGGTACAGGTTGAGGTCTCTCGACGTGGCGCTCGCGAGTAGGTCTGTCCAACTCCGAATCAGTTCGATCAGACGATCGCTTCCAGGCTCGGGCAGATCGTGGACGTCATAGCGATCCGCGATGAAGTCGAGCCAGTGCTGGTTCGCAGCGTACGAGACGACTCCTACCCAATGAGAGCTGGGCAGCATCTGCAGGGTGGGGTCGACGACACTCAGCGACGCCTCGCGCATCTGACTCATTCCCCATTGTCCATGCAATCGGAAGCTTCGTGAGTTGCGGAGAATCACGTCCTGCTGCACCCTGTTGGGGCTGAACAGGACCAGGTGCGAAAGCGTGCCGCCGGTGGACGCAAAACTACCCGCGCCGGCGACCAGCGAGATCTGCTCCGACAGCGCCAATCTCTCTGGTGAGATGATCTCGTAGCCCTGAGATCGGTAGAAATCCTCCAGCATCTCTTCGTTCAGCTCGCGCAGCTTCGTCGTGTTGTGGGAGTCACGGAACCCCGTGCGAGTGAAGTACAGGCGTTCCACCCCGCCACGGGGAACGCTATCGCGAATCGCATCGAAGATGAGCCTGAAAGCGATGGGATCAAACTCGCCACTTCCCAGAAAAAAAGCCTGGTCAGGAATAAGAACGCGGTCGAACCGTGTGGGTTGCGAAAGGAAGATGATCCGTTCCTTCGCAATTCCGACCCGGGTGACGAGTTCAAGCAAATAATGGTCCAGGGAGAATCCCTGCGTATTCAGCACAAGGCGAGATGAGTCCTTGTAGTTCTCGACGAACCACCAGAGGCGCGACAGAGTCTCGGCGAGGAAGTGCCCAAAATGGCTCGTACCACTTCCGCCGCCGTATATAACGGTCTCATGCACGTGAGGAATATCAGCGTCCACCTCGTAACCGGCGATGATGTTGCGATTATGAGATCGGGTGGGATCGTAGTAATGGCCAGCAACGAAGTCACCCCGTGCATCCAGAACGCCGCCCTCCCACCAATGGAATCCGTCGCGACTTCTACGCAGCGGAAGGACCATCCCTCCCTCGACCTCTTGAGTCGCGCGATGCTTCAGCACACCACGGCGTGAAGAGACCAGGCGGCTTCTCCGCTCAGCGTCATCTGCAAAAACGGACACAGCAAAATTCTTCGCCAACAGCGCTTCCTCCTCGTCACTGATTCCCGCGCGTCGACGTGCGGTTGCGAGGACTCAGCCGCCAGGTCTGCAACGCGACGAACGTCGATCCCCGGAACGCAGATGTCCCTCTGAATCCGACTCTATCCAAATGATGCCCGCAGGAGACCCGCCCATGTGTCGTCCGGAGCGCGCTCTCACATAGAGCTTCTCCGCGTTCTGTACTTATGCACGGTCGGACGCAGCGCCGGAACCACGATCAGGACCAGTCGTCCGATCGGGCGCATCCCGCGGGCGATCACGTGTGGACGACCCTGCGAAGAATCCGGAGCGGAACGACGAGCGGGTGGCGCAGGGTCCGAATCAGCCGCGGATGCTGCGGCGCGCGCTTTTGCCCGCCGCTTCGCGCGCGCTCGAGCCTGCATAGCCGAGTCCGCGGCAGCCGCGGCTGCGGCCGCTGCTCGAGCCTTCCGTGCTCGGGCGCGGGCCCGCACGGCGGCCTCGGCATCCGCGGATTCCTGCTCCTGGACAGCCGCGGCAGCGCGCGCCTGCATGCGCTGCTTGGCACGAATCCGAGCCGCTGCCTCTGCATCGACAGGAGGCTGTGCCGCAGACGCGGCGACCCGTGCTTTCGCGCGCGCCGGCGTGGGTCCCGACCCTGCCGGCGTGGGAGCGACAGGCGCTTTTGCAGTGGACTGTCGACTCGCGGCCGGCTTCTTGGGTGCGGCGGCGGCTTTGGTGTCGCCGGCGCGGGTGCCGGCGTGGCGCTCGGCGAAGAAGACCAGGAGGTCGATCAGCTTCTTCGCATCCGCGATCGTCGGGTCCGGCGAGAACTCCGCCGAGAGTTCGCCCCCGACAAGATCGCGATACACCTGGGCGAAGTCGAACTCCCGAGTGCGCTGAGCCGCCTCGAGGGAGGCTCTCGACAGCTCCGTATAGCGCTCGGGGCTCTCGCTGATGGCGACGACGGCGCGCGCCAGAGCGGCCGACGCGGTCTGCGGGACCGTGACGATACCGCCGTTCCCTTCGGCCAGCGCAAGCCACGGCAGTTCGTACATGACGACCGGCAGACCCCTGGCCTGTGCCTCGAGGATCGTGAGCGGATATCCCTCGATAACGCTCGTGTTGACGAAGATGTCGGCCGCGTCGATCGCGGAGATCAGGTCGTCGCCATACAGCGGGCCCCGGACTCTCACGTGGCCCGCGAGCCCTCTCTGATGGGCCTCTGCCTCCAGCATCTGAGGCGTCATTCCCTGCCAACCCGGACCGATGATGTCGAGCTGGAAGTCGATACCCATCTTCTGCAGTTCTGCTGCGACGAGCACGAGCTGACGCACCTGCTTGGTGTGCTGCTCCAACCGTCCCCACCACAGCAGGTTGATCGCGCGTCCTGTGGGAGCCGGCTTCTCGATGTCGTCGATCGGGGCCTCAAGGATCATCGGCGACGCCGGGTTGGGGAGATACGAGACATGCGGAATGCCCCGTAGCTTCCAGAACGCGACATCGAGCGGCGACAGTGTGACAAGCTCGGCAAGCGCTCCGAGATGGCTCGTCATCAGAGACGTCAGGTCGTTGAGATCATAGATGGGCCGTCCGGCGAAGTTGTGGATCCAGCCGATGGTCGGGGCGCCGAGGGCACGGGCGACCAGCGCGTACACCGGCCAGTCGCGGCTGTAGAGGATCTGATGGTCGATCACGACGTCGATCGACTCGCGCCGGCAGATCTCACTCCACTGCATCGCCTGACTCAGGAGGCCACCAGGCTTGACCTCGACGAACTTCGCGCCGCGCGGCACCGCATCGAGAGAGCTCCCGGGCCGCCGCGCCGCGATGGTGACCTCGTATCCGGCATCCATCAGATAGTGCGCTTGCGAAAGCACCACGCCGGATACGCCTCCCGTGGTGAGCGTTCGCGTCGTCAACAGCACGCTCCGGACCGGGCGGGCGCCGAGCTCGACCCGACCTCCCTCCTTCGCGAGGAATGGAATCGCAGCAGGACAGAACCCCGTCGCCGCCAGCACGATGTCTTCCTCGGAGACGCGGGCCTGCAGCAGCTCCAGGCACTCCTTGCGGAGCTCCCCTTCCGCAGCGCCCAGCAGGTAGTTGAGGAGGTTTCCGATGACAGAGAGCCGTGCCGATGCATAGGCGTCGATCAGATGGTCGGGGTCGGGATGCTTCCGCGCCCTGTCGCGGATCGCGGGGGCGATGCTGTCGATCGAATCGACCGCACTGAGATAGAAGCTGAACTGCGCCGGATCCTCGATGCGCTGGCCACTGCTTCCGCGCCCGAAGTAGTAGCGGTAGAGACGAGTGGGGATGGAAACGTACCGCTGTGCAGCCGATATCGCGAGGTAGGCGATGGGCAGATCGTTCGCGCGGTAGAGCTCGAGATCCTCCGGGAGCTGCGCATAGGCGATCCGCAGCAGGGAGGTCGCGAACAGATACCTCCAGATCTGGCCCCGAGCGGGCGTTCCCACAGGGAAGAGCCCCGTGATGATCTCTTCACCGTCGAGCTGCTCATGAGTGGGCTGCAGTCGCTTCTGGAAGGGCCCGCCGGATCCACCGTCGTTCGCGATCACGTCGACACCGAACCCGACCAGGTCGGCGTCCGACGTCGCTGCCTTGCGGAGTACCTTCTCCACGGCGTAGGGAGCCAACTCGTCGTCGCCGTCGAGGAAGAGGACGTACGGCGCCGTCGCGGCGACGACCCCCTGTCTCCGACACTGGAAGGCGGAGCGATTGCGGTCGTGGGCGATGAGGCGGATCCGTGGATCGACGTTTCGATACTGGTCGATGATCTCGCGCGTACGGTCGGTCGACGCGTCGTCGACGCAGATGATCTCGATCTCGGTGACCGTCTGCCTCATGCAGCTCTCGATTGCCGCAGCGACCCAGTCCTCGTCGTTGTACACCGGAATGATGATGGAGACACGAGCAGATGCCGACGGCAGGGGGGAGAGCATACGGGTCCAATCCGGGGGTGGGGGAATCGCCTCGAACGACAGCAGCCTCACGGTGCTGGCCGATCCGTGACGAACAGAGTATAGCCACGCCGTGTTACGCGATTGGTGTCACGAAGCGCCGCAGGTCGCCCTCGAAGCGGCTGCGATTATTGCACCCCAGCGGCCTCGCGACCAGGGGCTGGTGCGCGACTTCGCCCGTGACTTAGTGTGACGTCGCGAGTTCCCCCCGCTCGCGGAATGGAAGAGGATGCTGGTTGTCGGCGACAATCCGAGGATTCACCGGAGCGTTCAGCTGCTCCACCGCGAGAACGCGGACATCACGATCGGTGATCACGCGAACTTCTTCCGCGGGTCGGAGATCCTCGGCCCCGTGACCATCGGAGATCGCGTCTTCATCAACCGCGACGCATACATACGCCCCCACACCACGATCGGGAGCAACGTCGCGATCGCTCCGTTCGTGCGACTCATCACGGATACGCATGAGGTGGGCCCCGCACACAAGCGCGCAGGAAAGTCCCGCTTCGACCCGATCGTCATCGGGGACGGCACGTGGATCGGTGCCTCGGTCACCGTCCTCGGCGGCGTCACGATCGGCAAGGGCTGCATCGTCGCGGCGGGCGCGATCGTCACGGGCGATGTCTCCGACAACACGCTCGTCGGGGGCGTGCCCGCTCGCGTCCTGCGCACGCTCGACTAGGTGTGATGTCCCTTCCCGTTGGTCTGTGGCCGGTAGGGGCGGGTTCGTTTGTGGCGGATCCCGAGCTGGGTGCACGCGTCTCGCCAGGCGTGGGATCGGTAGGCCGACCCGTTGTCGGAGAGCACGCGCTCGACGGTGACGCCGCGTTCCGCGAACCAGCTGACTGCGCGTTCGAGCACGCCGATCGCGGTGACGGCCTTCTCATCAGGGCAGATCTCGATGTAGGCGACGCGGGAATGGTCGTCGATCACGGTGTGCAGGAACGCGGTGCCGATGAGCGGGCGGTATTCACGGCCGCGTTCTCCTGTCCGGACGGCTTGGTCGCGGGCGTTGGCTTTGCTCTGCTGACGGCTGAGGAACTTGTGTCCGCCGCCGCCGGGGATGTTGCCGAACGTGGTGACGTCCACGTGGATCAGTGATCCCGGGTGCGGGTGTTCGTAGCGTCGGATCGGCTCGCCGCTGACGCGGTCGATATGGCTGAGCCGGTTGATCCGAGCGCGCACGAGCACGGCGTGAACCGTCGATGCCGGCACGCCCAGTTCGCCGCCGATCTGCACGGGTCCGAGCCGTCGCCGCCACCGCAGCCGGACGATGCGTTTGACGACCTCCGGCGGCGTTCTGGTCGGCATCGCCCGCGGTCGACTGGACCGATCCGCCACACCCGCGGCGCCCTCAGCCCGGTAACGCGCCGCCCACATGCGGGCGGTCACGGGCGAGACCATGAACATCTTGGCCGCAACCCTCACTGGCCACCGATCATCGACGACGAGCCGCACCAACCGAAGTCGAGCGCGTGGCGTCAGAGCAGCATTAGCGTGGGACACGAAGGCCCCCTGAGTGCGTGAGCGGTTCCTAGACAGCTCCACTCTCACAACGGGAGGCCTTCACCCGTCCGCGAATCACACGCGATTCACGCAACAATGTCCCTGGACATCACAACTAGGGCGGGGCATCAGGGCTGACGATCTGGAGCGGCCTTCAGGCCTGCGGGGCGTTCCGCACTGCCGCTCGATACGCCGACGCGTACGCGGCGGCCACCTCTTCAGGCGCCCGTGCATCGAGGTTCGGGCGCTCAGCTCGATCCGAGGTACGCACGGTTTCGATGATCTCGTCCAGGAACTCCGCCGTGACCGCGCCCGGGTGGTGATGGATCCATCCGGGACCGACTTCCTCAGAGATCCTGCGGGTGGCCTCGCTGTCCGGCAGGAGGACGGGACGATCGAGACTCAGAGCGAGGAGAAGGAGACTCAGGTCCGGCAGCGATTCGAGGTCGGGCAGCATGACGAGCTCTGCGGCGCTGATCTCGGCGACCATGGTGGCGTCCGAGACCAATCCGAGGAGCACCGACACGGTCTCGGCGTGGCGCGCGAGCACACGCGGAATGAGGTCAGCGAGCGCCGCGTGAGACTCGCCGACCACTCTCAACGTGAGCCCGGGAGTGTTGGTCAGCGGAAAGACCTTCAGCGGCCCCGCGGCGACTTTGACCAGCCGGCTCGGCGAGATGCAGAGGATTCTTCCGGCGACGCGCTCCGAGGTCGGATACCCGACGAACCGTTCCCGGTAGTGGGCGTACGGAATCACCGTCGTGCGCTCGGCGTCCGGAGTCTGAGTGAGTTCGTCCACGGCGATGAAAGTCGTGGTGGCGTCGTCGAGTGTCTGGCGCCATGCCGTCCCGGCACCCTGATGGTTCCCGTACAGCGTCTGCACGAGCGGAATGCCTCGATCGCGCAGCGTGCCGACGAGGCGCTGCGCTTCCGCATCGCGCCCCGCGGGCGCCGAACCGCGCCCTCCGACGAGCCGGAACGGTTGCAGCACGTGCACGACACCGTCCGTCGCGTCACGGAGCGTTCCAGTGAAGTAGGAGAACTCGACGCCGTCGACGTTCTCGCCGATGATCTGGTCGATGTAGCTGACGTTGGGCTGCGGAGGCCTGTGGTCTATGACTACCCGCACGGGTGAGCGGACTTCGGCATCACGTGAGTTCGCGAGGGACACCCGACAACTATATGCTTGGCCGCGATGAGCACGAGCAGAGTCCAGGACCTCTTCATCCATCTGGCGGGCCAGGATGACAACCTCGGTGACTCCGCGCTCCGGCTGGCGTATCTGAATGCTCTGCGAGGTCCCGGGCGTCGCGTCCACATCTATTTCGGCGCGTCCACGCCGGACTATGAATCCGGCTTCGCGCTGACGAGGAGCGATCGGGTCTACACGGCCCGAGCCGAGTGGCTGGCGGCCGGCGAAGCGGGACGACGCCCCGTCCACTTCTTCAACGCAGGCGAGATCAACCCGCCCGCGGGACTGTTCCCGAACGTCCGCCGCACCGAGGAACTGCGACGCGTCGTCGACGCCGGCGCCCCGTTCGTCGCCGCCGGATTCGGGATGAAGGACCCTTCGAAGGCTAGCGTGGTCGAGTTCGACTCGGTGCTGAGAGAAGCCGCCGTCATCTCGTGGCGTGATGAGCTGTCCCGACACGCTGCGGGGTTCGGCGACGTCACGCCTGACTGGGCGTACTCGCTCGGAACCTCGACCTCCGATTGGGCGTCCGCCGATGCCCGGCCGCTGCTCGCGGTCACCTTGCGCTTCGATCGCCCGTGGCCCGGCGCCGAGTGGATCGAGGCTGTGCGCGCGCTTGCTGCGCAGACATCGACTCGAATCGTCACGGTCGCTCAGGTCGCCCGCGACGCCCCGCGCGCGGTGCGCCTCGCGAAGGAGCTCGGCGGCGAGTACCTCATGCCGAGGAGCATGGATCATGCTGCTCTGGACCGGTATGCACGGAGGATCTTCGGCCAGTCACGGGTCGTGGTGAGCGACCGCGCGCACGGACTGATCATCGCCGCAAGCGAAGGCGCGTATCCCATCGGCTCCGCCGGTGACCCCCAGAAGATCCATCGCCTGCTGGCCACTGCCGGGCTGGGTGACCTTGTGGGGCGATACGACGAGCTTCCGGGTTTCTCGGCCCGGTTGAACGACCACCTGGATCGACTCGCTCCCGCCGTCGAAGACGCGCGTCGGAGGATTTCAGGTTTGACGACTCGCATTCATGAGGTGATGGACACCGCCTGAAGCCGCGTCACGCCTCCCGAGACCAGAGCTGCTGGTCCTCGAACACGACGTATGCCTGCTGGGTGATGCGATCCGCGTACGCGGTCCGGTTCTTGCCGTTCGCCGGCAGCGTCGTGATCTCACCCAGCACCGGTCCGGACGGTCCGTTGAAGAGGTCGACGCGGCAGAAGGCGCCGACGTCTCGACCGAGCCGCTCGGCGACATCGATCAGCTCCTCCAGGTTGTCCGGTCGGCGGATCGCCGGGCCGAGCACGCGGCCCCGTTCGAGCGGATGCGGAAGCGGCTTCCAAGGGATGGCGTAGGGCGTCCGCGACGGGCTGGGGTGATTCCTGTCGAAGACCTCCAAGAAACCCGCCGTACCCCCGAAGACGTAGATCTTGTAGTCGAGCGGGATCGCGTTCGAGTCCGGCGCGAACCGGTCGGTGACGAACTCCTCGACCATGTACATGTCGATGCGCTCCGTCTCCGCGGCGAGTCGGCGCCAGTTCGCGACGATCCGCTCGCGTGTGATGGGGCTCCCCGTGAAGGTGTTCACACCGCCCGACACAGCGAACACTCCTTTCGCCGAAGCGAGCCCATCTGGCTTGGCGACGTAGCGGGAGGGCAGGTCGAGGTCGAGAAGCTCTTCGGGGTTGGTGAAATGCGCGATCTGGCTCGGGATCTGCACGAGGTTCCGGCGGGCGAAGTGTTGCATCGCCTCCTTCTTCTCGAGCTTGCTCTGCCACAGCGAATGATTGTCGCTCTCGAACCAGTCATGGCGACGGTCAGCCATCAGTTCTTCGAACGACTTGACGCCGCCGTGCGGCGCGAGCGCATCCACGATGCCGGTGTCGACTCCGAACAGCTCACGGCGGGAACGGAACACGCGGCGCGCGATTCCGATCGCTTCGTCGATCTGACCCGCCCGAAAGAGTTCGAGGATCACCGGCAACTCGTCGTGATCTGCACTCAGCGGTCGAGGCTGGTTCTGGAGGGACGCCACCCACGGCTTCTGCGCGGGCGCGGAGAAGGCGAGCCGCGTCGTCACCATTCTCTTCGTCACGACCGCCTCTGGCGCGTGACGCCCGGCAACCCGTGCCGTGAACTCGCGCTCGGTGCCGTCGAGCAAGGCAGCGGGAACCCCCGACCTGAAGCCGATGCGAGTATGAGCGAGCCCCTTCGCGGTCAGGTCCCTGCGCTCGAGATCAGCTGTCTCCACACCGAGCGACGTGCCCTCGACACTCACTTCGACGTCGACGGAGCGCTCGGGAGCCTCGTCGTTCACGGCCCATCCTTTGACGAAGTCGCCCACCACGCCGTCTAGATGAATGTGAAGTGCCACGCTGATGATCCTCGCTGATCGATGATGTGGATCTCCTCGATAGTGTGGATCTCCCCCGTTCACAGCTTACCGGCGCATCGCAGGGCGAGGCGCGCATCCTCCACCGGTAGGTTTGATCCATGCGACGCCGGGGCACGACAGCACGACCGGGCCGCCGCCCGAGCCGCACGTTCGTCTCGCTGACCGGGCCCGCCGGGAATATCGGTGACGCGCTGATCCGGCGCGCCACGCTGGAGTGGGCGACGGGCACCTCGGACGAGCTCGTCGCCTACGTGGGCGATGCGCCGGATGCGTGGCTCGCCCAGCTCGGCCTGCCGAACGATGCGATCGTGCTGCGCTCCAAGCGCAGCGTGCCGCGGTGGCTGTGGATGATCCTGACCGCGCCGGCTCGGCCCGTGCTGGTCTTCGAGGCCGGCGAGGTCCCCCTCGACCACGGGAACGGGCTGCGCGAGCTGGTGTTCCTCGCCGAGACGGTGCTCGTCAGGGTGCGACGCGGCGTGGTCGTTCGGCCGCCGCGCGGCATCCGCGCCCCGAGCAACCCCTCGGCACGGCTGCACGCGTGGGCCGCCCGGCTGTCGCAGGTCGCACTCTGGCGCGACGCGGCGAGCGCGGCGATCGCGGGCGGGGGCCGACTCGCCCCCGACATCGGTTTCAACGCAGGCGTGCGACCGGGCCGCACGTGGGACGAGCGCGACGAACTGGTCGTTAGCCTGCGCGGCGCGCGCCCCCACCCCGGCGACGCCTGGGTGGAGGCGGTACGGTCCCTGGCCTCGTCGGAGGGACTCCACATCCGCACGGTCGTGCAAGTCCGCGAGGACGAGGACCGGGCGCGCGAGCTCGCCGACGCGCTGGGCGGCGACGTCGACCCGTGGGGAGAGACCGACGCCGTCACGCAGGAGGCACGACTGCGCGACCGCTACGACGCGGCACGCCTGGTGATCAGCGACCGCATGCACGTGCTCGTGCTCGGAGCTCTGAGCGGTGCCGTGCCGGTCGAGGCGGTGCCCCGGCCGACCCGCAAGATCGCGGAGGCGTTCGACACGATCGGCCTGCACGACATCACGGTCGACACGTCGACGGCCGGCGCCGACGCGCTGCAGGGCTTCCTCGCGCGCGCACTGGATCGGAAGGCCGAGGTCGACGAGCGCGTGCGGGCGGCGGAGCGCGCGCTGGGGCGCGTCGAAGACGAGCTGCGGGCCATGATCCGAGCGGCACGGGCGTGAGCACCTCGCCGGCGCATCCGCCGCGGCGCGTGCTGTTCCTGTCGCACAGTCACGCGTTCGGCGCGTTCCGCGTCGGCAGTCATCATTACGCGCGCACCCTCGCGAGCCGAGGCGCCGACGTCGTGCACCTCTCGACGCCGGTGTCCCTCGCGCACCGGCTGCTGGGCCGGGTCGATCGCACGGAGCTCTCCGCGGTGCCCGACGGGGCTCACCGCGATGCCGCGGGCGTCACCCACCTCGTCCCGCGGACCCTGCTCCCCCGGCCGTACGGAGGGTTCCGCGTCGCTCGCGAGCTGGCTCGGCACGGACTCCCCGACAGGTTCGACGTCGTCCTGATCGACCAGCCGCTGCTCTGGGACGAGTCCGTGCGCGCTCTCGCGCCCACACTCGTGTACCGGCCCACCGATCTGTACCCGGGCAGGATCAAGTCCACGCTCCAGCACCGGATCATCGCCGCCGCGGACGCGGTCGTCGCGACCTCGTCGGAGGTGCGTCGTGCGCTCGACCCGCTCCCCCTTCCGTCGATCGTGCTCGAGAACGGCGTGGACGCCGCGCGCTTCGCACCTCTCGGCGCCAGCCCGCGCCCCTCCGCGTGCGTCTATGTGGGAGCGCTCGACGCGCGCTTCGATCGGAGTCAGGTGGACGCGTGGGCTCGTGACCACCCCGATGTGCGTTTCACCGTCGCGGGCCCGCACTCCGGGGCTCCGGCAGCGACGAACAACCTCGAGCTTCCCGGCGCCGTCCCATACGACGCTCTGCCGGCTCTGCTGACGAGCGCGCGCGTCGGTCTCCTGCCGCTCTCGGACGACCCGCTCAACGCCGGACGCAGCCCGATGAAGCTGTACGAGTACCTGGCCGCCGGCTTGGCGGTCGTCGCCCGCGAGACACCGGTGCTCCGGTCGGACGACGACGCCGGGATCTTCACCTACAACGGAACCGCAGGCGCCGACGCGGCGTTGCGACGGGCTCTCGCCCACCCGACGCCCAACATCGCCGGGGCGCGACGGGCCGCCGCGCAGTCGTGGGACGCGAAGACGGACGAGCTCCTCGCTTTCCTCGCGACGCTGTAGCCCGCTCCGCGCGGCAGCTCCCTCACCCCTCGCGCGTCTGCTCCAGCACGTCCGAGACGGTCGCGGCGGTGCGGTCCCAGTCGTACGCGCCTGCCGGCGGCGTGACGCGGCGCCCGGCGCGGACGGCCGCATCGAGCGCATCTGCCCACTCCGCCGCGTCCCGCGCCGACCCCATCACCGATCCCCGGTCCCCCACGATCTCCGCGACGGCCGCGCATCCGCTCCAGAAGAGCACCGGCACGCCGCACGAGACGGCCTCGAGGGCGGGCAGGCCGAAGCCCTCGTCCGTGGACGGCATCGCCACGGCGGACGCTCCGCGATACAGCTCCGCGAGCCGGTCGTCGTCGACGTCGTGCAGCCAGTCCACGCGGGCGCCGACGCCCGCCTCGGTCGCCGCGGCGGCTGCGGCGGCGACCTCGCGCTCGGGCAGCACGGCCCGCATCCGGAGGTCCGGAGCCAGCGCGAGCGCGCGCAGCAGCACGTCCAGGTTCTTGTGCGGGCGCAGATTGCCCACAAACGCGATGTACGGATCGTCCCGGACGGGTCCGCCACCGGGCGTGAACGCGGCCGAGCATCCGTTGCCGGCGTTCACCACGTGCACGCGGTCATCGCGCAGCCAGGCGCGGATGTCGCGCGCCGAGGTCTCCGACACGGTGAGCACGACGCCCGCCCGTCGGATCGCGTGCCGGACGGGACCGGCGTAGTACGCCGCAAACTTCAGCCGGCCCGGCCAGGGTGTGCGCAGCTGGATGAGATCGTGGACCGTCAGCACCTGCCGCCGCGCGCGCACGAGCGCGCCGTATCCGGGCGAATAGACGAGGCCGGTGCGTACCTCGGGCGCAAGCGGGCGGAACGCGTCCAGCGGCGAGTGCGGGCTGCCGTCGAGTCCGAGCGGTGTCCACTCCGGACGCAGGCGCCCGAGCACCTCCCTCGCGTAGCGGCCGATCCCGTGGGCGCCGCGGTACCGGTCGTCGACGTAGAGGCCGGTCACACCGCACCGCCGGTCGTGTGCTCGCCGACCCACGCACGGATCCGCTCGGCGAACACGGGCTCGGCGAACTCCGCCGCGCGCGCCCGTCCGACGTCGGGCGAGGTCGCCAGCGCGATCTCGACGGCCTCGCGGAGCCCCTCGTGCGACCAGTCCGCGACGAGGGCGCCGGTCCGGCCGTGCAGCACGCTCTCCGCGGTACCGCCGACCGCGTGGGCGATGACGGGGGTGCCGGTGGCCATCGCCTCGACGGGCACGATCCCGAAGTCCTCGATCGGGGGGAAGACGAGGGCGAGGGCGCGCTGCAGCAGCGCCCGGTACAGCTCGTCGCCGGGCGCGCGGACGATGTGGACCCGTCCCGGATGCCGCTCGGCGGCCAGCGCGCGCAGGTTCGCCTCCTCCGGCCCCGCCCCCGCGATCACGACGGGCAGGCCGGCGGCCACTCCCGCGTCGATCACGAGGTCGAGCCGCTTGTAGGGGATGAAGCGGGAGAACCCGAGCAGGAACTCCCCAGGTAGCGCATCCACGATCCGCTGCTCGCCCTCGTCCAGCCGCGCCGGTCGGCCGAAGGCGGCGACATCGACCGGCGGGTGGATGACGGTGCTCTCCCGTCCCCACGCGCGTGCGATGCGCTCGGCCACGAACCGGCTGTTGGCGGCGATCGCGGTGGCCTCCTGCGCGCGCCGACGATCCAGCGGCTTGTAGGCGGCGCCCACGGCGCGGGCGAGGACGCCGGCCCCGCGCGGGTCGAACTCGGGACTCCAGATGTAGCGGGCGGGGGTGTGGGTGTAGACGAGCTTCGGGACGTCGCGCGCGGGGCCCGCGAAGCGCGCGTGATGGGCGAACAGATGGCTGCTCGTGAGCACCCAGTCCGCCTCGACGGACGGCAGTTGCCGCCACGCCAGCGGCATCAGCGGAAGGGCCGCCGCCTTCCGCCCGCGCAGCGGGGTGCGGGCCAGCCACGTCTCGCCGTCGACCGCGAACCGCCCACCGCTGTCCTCCCACAGGCAATAGCGCGCGGCGTCCGGGAACACGCCGGTCAGCGTCTCGAACACGTTCTCCGAGCCGCCCGCACGGGCGAGCCACTCGTGCACCAGGACGCCGCTCATCTACGGCGCTCCGCCGGAGTCCGGCGCGAGCCGTGCGCGCGCGTCTGGGCCGGGGTCACACTGCGATTCTACGGACGGCGCCCGGGCGCGGCGCCGGAGGGGGCGCCCAGGTGCGTCCCGGTATCCTGGGGCCATGCGCAAACTGCTCGTCACCGGCGGCGCCGGCTTCATCGGCTCCAACTTCGTCCACCACGTGATCGGGCACACCGACGACCACGTCACCGTCCTCGACAAGCTGACCTACGCGGGCAACCGGGCCTCTCTCGAGGGCCTCCCGGACGACCGGTTCACCTTCGTGCAGGGAGACATCGCCGACGCGGCGCTCGTGGACGAGCTGTTCGCCGACGCGGACGCGGTGGTCCACTACGCCGCCGAGTCGCACAACGACAACTCGCTGAACGACCCGCGTCCGTTCCTCGACACGAACATCATCGGCACCTACACCCTGCTGGAGGCGGCACGGAAGCACGACCGGCGTCTGCACCACATCTCCACCGACGAGGTGTACGGCGACCTGGAGCTCGACGACCCGGAGCGCTTCACGGAGTCGACGCCGTACAACCCGTCGTCGCCCTACAGCAGCACGAAGGCGGGCTCCGACCTGCTCGTGCGCGCCTGGGTGCGCTCGTTCGGAGTGCGCGCGACGATCTCGAACTGCTCGAACAACTACGGCCCGTACCAGCACGTCGAGAAGTTCATCCCGCGCCAGATCACGAACGTCATCCGTGACATCCGTCCCAAGCTCTACGGCAAGGGCGAGAACGTGCGCGACTGGATCCACGCCGACGATCACTCGTCGGCCGTGCTGACGATCCTCGAGAAGGGCGAGATCGGCGAGACCTATCTGATCGGGGCCGACGGCGAGAAGGACAACAAGACCGTCGTCGAGCTGATCCTCGAACTCATGGGCCGGCCCGCGGACGCGTACGACCACGTGACCGACCGCGCCGGTCACGACCTGCGCTACGCCATCGACTCGACGAAGCTACGCACCGAGCTCGGCTGGACGCCCCAGTACCGCGACTTCGAGGCGGGCCTCGCCGCCACGATCGACTGGTACAAGGCGAACGAGGCGTGGTGGGCCCCCGCCAAGGACGGCGTCGAGGCGTTCTACGCGTCGAAGGGGCAGTGACGGTGACCGAGTACGGCAAGCAGCTGTCCGTCACCGAGACGAGCATCCCGGGTCTCGTCGTCTTCGACCTGCCGGTGCACGGCGACGCGCGCGGGTGGTTCAAGGAGAACTGGCAGCGCGAGAAGATGACCGCGCAGGGCCTGCCCGACTTCGGTCCCGTGCAGAACAACATCTCGTTCAACGACGCGGTCGGCACGACCCGCGGCATCCATGCGGAGCCATGGGACAAGTGGGTGTCGGTCGCGACGGGACGGATCTTCGGCGCGTGGGTGGACCTGCGCGAGGGACCCTCGTTCGGCGCCGTCTACACGACCGAGCTGGACCCGTCGAAGGCCATCTTCGTCCCGCGCGGCGTCGGAAACTCGTACCAGACCCTCGAGCCCGACACCGCGTACACCTACCTCGTCAACGACCACTGGTCGCCGGACGCCTCCTACTCGTTCCTGAACCTCGCCGACGAGACGGCCGCGATCGCGTGGCCGATCCCGCTCGCCGACGTCGAGATCTCGCCGAAGGACCTCGCCCACCCGCGTCTGGCGGACGTCGTGCCGATCCCGCCGAAGAAGATCCTCGTCGTCGGAGCGAACGGCCAGCTCGGTCGCGCGCTCCGCGCCGTCTACGGCGACGCCCCGCACGTCGAGTACGCCGACCGGTCGACGCTCGACATCTCCTCCCCCGGGCTCGAGACCGCGCGCCGGTGGCGCGACTACGGCACCATCGTCAACGCCGCGGCGTACACGAAGGTCGACCTCGCCGAGACCCCCGAGGGCCGTCGGGACGCGTGGGCGTCGAACGTCACCGCCGTCGCGGCGCTCGCGCGCATCGCGACGGCGAACGGGATCACGCTGGTCCACGTCTCGAGCGACTACGTCTTCGACGGGGCACGCGAGGGCGCCTACACCGAGGACGACGCGCTCTGCCCGCTCGGCGTCTACGGACAGACCAAGGCGGCCGGCGACGCGGTCGTCTCGACCGTGCCGCGCCACTACATCGTCCGCACCAGCTGGGTCATCGGCGACGGCGGCAACTTCGTCCGCACGATGGCCTCTCTCGCCGAGCGCGGCATCGACCCGCGGGTCGTCGACGATCAGGTCGGGCGGCTGACCTTCACGGACGACATCGCCCGCGGCATCCGTCACCTCGTCGAGCACGACGCGCCGTTCGGCGTGTACAACCTCACCGGCGACGGCGAGCCGCAGTCCTGGGCCGACATCGCACGGGCGATCTTCGAGATCGGCGGCCACGACCCGGCCCGGGTGAGCGGAGTGTCGACGGACGAGTACTTCGCCGCGGCGACCGCGCCGGTCGCGCCCCGTCCGCGCAACAGTGTCCTCTCCCTCGACCGGGCGCGCAGCGTGGGCATCGACACCGCGCCCTTCCGCACATCCCTCGAGGCGTACCTCCGCGCTTGAGCGGACGGGCGCACGACGACCGGGGCCGTCGCGGCGGATGACGTCCGCCGCGACGGGCTACCGGACGACCTTGCCCGCCGGGACCAGCGCGAGACTGTCCTGGGTCACGGTCAGCACGCGCGGCGTCTTCGTCCGGGCGACCTCGATGAGTTTCTCCATCGACGTGATGTGGCGCGCGCGCCCGTCCTGGAGCAGGTAGACCTTGTCCTGACCCGCGGCGCGGACGAACGTCCTCGCCGACTCGCCCGACTCCCGCGTCAGCGTGCGGCACACCGAGGTGCCGAGGTCGGATGCCCGCACCCCCGCCTCCGCGGACACCGGGACCAGGGTTCCGGATGCCGCCAGGTACGACGTGCCGCCGCAGGACACGACCGGTGACAGCGTCCCCGACTGCGACCAGGACGACAGCGACTCCGGCGCGACGTCGGTGACCGCGGTGGACATCCCGAGGTCGGTGATGAGCCCGAAGGCGGGCACGTAGAGGAGGCGCCCGCCGTCCACGGGGAGGTAGACGCGCGTGTCCCCTTCGGCGCGGACCAGCGCGCCGGGCGCGACGTCGAAGATCGCGGGACCGGCCGAGAACAGTCCGAGGGTCTCGGACGTCACCTGCATGACGCGCGGCGTCGAGGTCCCCGCGAGCTCCACGAGCTTCGCGACCGACGTGATGTGACGCGACTGCCCGTTCTGCAGCAGGTAGATCTCCGCCTGGCCGGGCACCTGCACGAACGCCTTCGCCGGCGCATCCTTCGCGAGGCGCAGCGTGCCGCACACCGCCGACCCGACGTCCGACAGGGGCAGCTTCGTCCCGTCCACCAGCCGGTGCAGGGTGCCCGACGCGGCGAAGTACGCCTTACCGCCGCACGAGACCACGGGCGACAGCGTGCCGGCCTGCGACCACG
The DNA here is from genome assembly GCF_037146215.1 of Microbacterium sp. MMO-56. Lineage (NCBI taxonomy): Bacteria > Bacillati > Actinomycetota > Actinomycetes > Micrococcales > Microbacteriaceae > Microbacterium > Microbacterium sp. MMO-56. The sequence continues at coordinate 167,153 of NZ_JBBCVW010000005.1, read as the reverse complement.
ACGACAGCGACCCGGCCGGGGCGACCGTGACGGAGGTCGACAGTCCGAGATCCGTGATGAGCCCGAAGGCCGGGACGTAGAGGAGGCGCCCACCGTCCACCGGAAGGTAGACGCGCGCGTCCCCGGCGGCGCGGACGAGACCGCCCGCCGCGACGTCCAGGATCGACGGTCCGGCCGGGAACAGCCCGAGCGTGTCCGCGCTGACGGACATGACGCGCGGGGTCGAGGTGCCCGCGAGCTGGATGAGCTTGGCGAACGAGGTGACGTGACGCGACTGCCCGTTCTGCAGCAGGTAGATCTCGGCCTGGCCGGGCACCTGCACGAACGCCTTCGCCGGCGCATCCTTCGCGAGGCGGAGCGTGTCGCACACCGCCGACCCGAGGTCCGACAGGGGCAGCTTCGTCCCGTCCACGAGCCGGTGCAGGGTGCCCGACGCGGCGAAGTACGCCTTGCCGCCGCACGAGACCACGGGCGACAGCGTTCCCGACTCCGACCACGACGCCAGCGACGCCGCCGGGACGACCGTGACCGAACGCGACAGCCCGAGGTCGTCGACGAGTCCGAACGCCGGGACGTACAGGAGGCGCCCGCCGCCCACCGGCAGGTAGACGCGCGAGTCGTTCGAGGCCCGTACCAGTGCGGCCGGCGCGAAGCGGATCCGGGCGATGGAGTACGAGGACACCGCCGCCGCACTCATCACCGCCGCGTACGGGGAGCGCGCGCCGGTGTCGGCCTTCAGCGCCGCGGCGTTCGCATATGGGATGAGCGAGCCGCCCGCGATGCGGTGGATGAGGCCCCGCTCGGCGAGCCGGGCGTACTGGGTCATCTCGGGACCGGTGCCCAGGCGCGTGAACACCTCGGCGCCGACCGTCGTCAGGCCGTTCCCGCACGATCCGCCCCACGCGGCGACCAGCTCGCACGAGCTGAATCGGTGCAGGGTGCCGCCGTCGAGATAGGCGACGACGGAGGTGGCCGGGTTGAGCAGGTAGCGCGTCGCCTGGCCTCCGTCGGACGTGACGCTCTGCAGCATCGAGGCGGAGACCCCCGACGGCGTGCCGAAGGCCCGCTGGTAGGCGGGCCAGTCCGCCGCCGTCACGTGGTACCGGGCTCCCCCGGTCACCAGATAGATGTCGGGGCCCACGCTGTACAGGCCGCCGTTGGTGACCGAGACGGAGCCGAACCAGCTCGTGTAGTAGTTGTAGAAGTTGCGGTTGCCGTAGCTCGAGCAGCCGTCGCCGAGTCCCCAGCCGGCGGCCAGCGCCGCGGGGTTCGGCTGATAGGGCGTGTAGTTGTAGAGCGCGGCGGTGGCGTAGTTGCGGATGTTGAGCGTGGTCCCGCCGCACGCGCCGTTCGGGTTGTAGCCGATGTAGTTGGCGCCCGGCTGCTTGCCGAATCGGCCCGCCTTGTAGATCTTGAGCTGCTGCACGCCCTTCACGATCTGGGGGCCGACACCGGCGAAGGAGGGATCGCACGGCTCGGTGTCCGGGCACGACGCGCCCATCGCGGCGCGCAGGTTCCAGTCCGAGGGGGCGCTGCTCGTGGTGAGCCCCTGCTCCTTCTGCAGCGTGACGAGGATGACCTTGGCCGAGATCCCGCAGGCGACCTGCACACGATAGATAAGCTCCGACACGGGCATCGTGCCGCCCCGGATCGCCGAGCACACGAGCTGGCCCGTCGCCTGGGAGACCCACGCATCGCGCGAGGAGATCGCCGTCTGCAGGACGTTCAGGCACTTCCCGTTCTCGCAGGTGCCGATCTTCGAGTCCAGGAACGACTGGATCTCGGCGGCGGACATCGCGTTCGCGTCGTAGAACAGGGAATCCGAGATGATGCTCTCCGGGTCGAACCCGGAGACCGCGGCCGCCTTGACGATGCCGGCATCGCGCACGCCTGCATCGGTGGGCGCCCCGGCCATCGCGGCCGCCGCCGCGGGGGCTGCGACTGCGTCCGCGGGCGCGGGGACGACCGCCGCGGCGGGGGCGGCGACGAGGACGGAACCGAGGAGGGCGACCACCGCTGTCAGCGCCGCCAGCACCCCGGCACGCCGCGTCTCACGGGCAGGATGGACGGTTCGGTGTCGGGTGCGCACGTGACCATTGTGACGGAAGTGACGGATCGATACCACTGCGACGAATCCAGCGCGTCCGAGACACGCCCTTTCGCGCATCCTCACAGCGAGGCGCGGTCGGCCGGATCGGGGGTCAGAGGTCGGCGTGCAGCTGCCAGACGCGCTCGCCGGCGCCGAGCCACGAGAACGCCCGCCCGCGATCCGCGGCGAGCACTCCCGCGCGCTCGACATCGGCGGAGGAGGAGAGGAGTGCGCCGAGGGCATCCACCCATCCGTCGGATGCGACCAGCACGCCGCCGTCCCACACGATCTCGCGATGGGTGTCCGTGTCGGCGGCGATGACCGGCACGCCGAGGGCGAGCGCGTCGACCACCCGCCACGGGAAGGCGTGCAGGCGCGACGGGGCCAGGAAGGCCAGGGCTCCCCCGTAGACGGCGCCGCGGTCGGAGTCCTCCAGGGCGCCGCGGGCATGGACGCGCTCGGCGGCGACGCCGACCGCGACCGCGAGCTCGACGACCGCCGGCTCGTCGCCCTCGGGGACGTCGAGGACCACGATCGGCAGATCGGTGCCGGACTGCGCCACCGCGGCGAGCGCTGCGGACAGGTCCGCGGAGGGCGCGGACGAGCCGGCGAGCAGCAGGAACCCGTCCGGAAGGTCGAGGGCGCGCCGACGCCCGACCTCGTCGGTCGGCACGGTGAGTCCCGCCGCGGCGGCGCCGGCAATCACGCGCACGCGATCGCCGAGCGGTGCGATCTCGGCGACGCGCGCGGCGAAGGCGTGACCGGGGACGACGACCGCGTCGGCGTGCTTGACGGCGCGCTTCAGCATCGCCTTCTGCCAGGTGACGGCTCCCCGCGCGAGCTCGCCGGGGCGATCCCACGCATCCAGGTCCCAGAGCGTCACCACCGTCTGGTCGTGATCGTGGAGACGGTCGTGCTTGACGAGCGGCGCCATCAGCGTCGGGGAGTGGATCATCCCCCCGCTCACCGACGAGGGCACCCCGAGCTGCCAGGCGGCGGCGAGCTCGCGACGCGCCAGCGGGGCCCGCGCGAGCTCCACCACACCGGGAACCGCCGCCTCGACGGCGGCCGCGGCATCCGGAGCGTGCGGCACGATGCCCGCGACGGCGCACCCCGTGGGCGCGGTCGCCACGAGCGCGCGCGTCAGCTCCCGTGCCGCCCGGGCGCAGTCGGCGTCGGTCGGGGCCACGATCTGGTCGAGCACGACCCGCAGGAGAGCCGTCATGACGCTCAGCCCTCCGGCTCGGGGGTCGGCGACGGCGGGTACAGCGCCTGCTGGATCAGGTCGCGCACGTGCGCGTACTCGGCGGCGGTGGGCTCGTCGGTGTCGATGCCGCCGCCCTCCGGTGTGAGTTCCAGGGTCGCGACCGGCTGCTCCTTCGCCTTGACGGCGAGGTCGAGCAGGAACGGCAGGAGGCTCGACGGGATGTCGGTCTGGACGAGGTCCTCGCCGGCGGCGGCGATCTGCTGGAACCGGGTCAGGACGTTCGCGGGGTTCGCCTGGGCCAGGATCGCCTGCTGCAGCTCGCGCTGGCGGCGCATCCGGTCCCAGTCGCTCGTGGTGTAGCGGGACCGTGCGTACCACTGCGCGGTGTCGCCGTCCATGTGCTGCGGCCCGGCCTCGATCCATCCGATCGCCCAGTCCTCCGCGGGCTCGCCCTCGTACGTCGGGCCGCCGCCCTTGGGCAGACGCTCCTGGACGGTGATGTCGACGCCCCCGAGCGCGTCGACGATGTCGGCGAAGCCCTTCATGTCCACGAAGACGTAGTAAGGGATGTCGATGCCGAGGATGCCGGCCGCGGCATCCTTCGTCGCCTCGATCGCCGGAGTCGACGAGTCGGCGGCCGCGTTCGGGTACAGGCCCGCGCCGCCGTCGTCGCGGCAGATCTCCGCGGCGTTCATCAGCTGGTTGATGCCCGGGCCCCACCCGCAGGTCTCGGAGTAGTGTCCTTCGAAGCCGTCCGGGTAGAGGTCGTGCATGGGTCCGTCGGCGAACGGTGCGTACGCGAGGTCGCGCGGGATGCCGGTGATGTGCACCGCGCCGGTCTCGGCGTTCACCGACACGACGGAGATGCTGTCGAAGCGCATGGAATCGCGCCCGAGCCCGCTGTCGGCGCCGAGGAGGAGGATGTTGTAGTACCCGTTGGACGGCGGGACGGGGGGCGCGTTGTTCGTGAAGATCGAGGCGAGCAGGTCGCGCGCCGGTGCGATCAGCTGCTGGGCCGCGTAGGCCGCGCCCCCGCTGCCGACCACGAGGCCGAGGATCGCGACGGCCGCCACCGCCGGGCGCGCGCCGCGGGTGAGCTTGACCAGGCGCACGAGACGGAGGGTGTCGATCGTCAGGACGACCCACAGCGCGGCGTACGCGAGAAGGACGATCTGCACGGCGAGCAGGAAGAACCCGTTGGCCGCCAGCACGGTGAGCAGCCCGCGCCACAGCAGGGCCGCGGCAGCCCCCAGGACGACGAGCACCCACATGGTGAGCGTGGCGGCGAGTCCCACCCGGCCGAGACGGCGGTTGCCGGCGAGCGCCTGGGCGGACCCCGGGACGAGGAAGTTCATGCCCACGAGCCACCACGCGCGCCGCGTCATGATCTTCGGGGATCGGGTGTCGGGGCGGCGGAGGGGCTGCTCCCCGACGATGACGGGGCTCTCGTCGCGGCCGGGACGCGGGGCGGACGACGGCAGTGGCGGCCGGGGCGGTGCGGAGACGCTCACGAGGCGCTCCCGAGGGAATCCTTGAGGCGGCGGTTCTTCTCCTCGACCTGTTCCTCGAGGAGCCGCGCGTACTGCTCGACCCGGTCGGCGAGCGACGCGTCGGCCGAGCCCAGGATCCGGGCCGCGAGGAGGCCCGCGTTCTTCGCTCCGTTGATCGACACCGTCGCCACCGGGATGCCCGCCGGCATCTGCACGATGCTCAAGAGCGAATCCATCCCGTCGAGGGTCGCGAGCTGCACCGGGACGCCGATCACGGGCAGAGCGGTCACGGATGCCAGCATCCCGGGCAGATGCGCGGCACCGCCCGCTCCCGCGATGATCGCTCGCAGTCCGCGGCCGCGCGCCTCGCGGCCGTAGCGCATGAGCTTGTCGGGCGTCCGATGTGCGGAGACGACCTCGACCTCGTGCGCGATCCCGAACTCGGTGAGCACCTGCGACGCGTCGCTCATCACGCGCCAGTCGGAGTCCGACCCCATCACGACGCCGACGAGTGGGGAGGCCGAGGCGTGGAGGGTCGAGGTCACCTGACCAGGGTAGGCCGCGACTCTGCGAGTTCCCCGGAACGCCACGCGCGCCCCGCCCCCGCCCGGGCTCGCCTCCGTCCGGTCCGTCCTCGCCGTCCGTCCGTCCGCCGGCCCGTCCCCGCCACCGAGACCCGCCCTACGCGTCGAGACCCACGACGACGCCGGAGGTCTCGACGGCGACACGCGGTCTCGACGGCGATCCGCGGTCTCGACGGCGACGCGCGGTCTCGACGCGGACGCGCGGTCTCGACGGCGATCCGCGGTCTCGACGGCGGGCGGGCGGCGGCGGTCAGTCGGCGAAGAAGGCCGCGGCGGCGCGCGCCTCGTAGACGACGGCATCCACGTCGTCGCCGACGGCGTTGACGTGCCCGACCTTGCGTCCGGGGCGCGGAGCCTTGCCGTAGGTGTGGACCTTGACGGACGGATGCGCGGCGAGCGCCGCGGGCAGGCGGCTCTCCAGGGTGTCGTCGGCCGGTCCGCCGAGGATGTTCACCATCACCGCCCAGGGCTGCCGCGGCGTCGGGTCGCCGAGGGGCAGGTCGAGCACCGCGCGCACGTGCTGCTCGAACTGGCCGGTGACCGCCCCGTCCTGACCCCAGTGACCGCTGTTGTGCGGCCGCATCGCGAGCTCGTTGACGAGCAGACGCTCATCCGTCGTCTCGAACAGCTCGACGGCGAGCATCCCGGTGACCCCGAGTCCTTCAGCGATGGTCGTGCCGATGTCGGCGGCGACCTCGGCGAGGCGCAGCGCGCTGCGGGGCGCGGGGGCGACGACCTCGGCGCAGACGCCGCCGCGCTGCACCGTTTCGACGACCGGATAGATCGCGATCTCCCCCGACGGACGCCGCGCCACCTGCTGGGCCAGCTCGCGGCGGAAGTCGACGAGTTCCTCGGCCAGGAGCGGTCCGTCGCCGAACCAGTCCGCGGCCTCGTCGGGAGACGACACGACGCGCACGCCCTTGCCGTCGTAGCCCCCGCGGGGGGTCTTCACCACGGCGCGGCCGCCGTTCGCGTCGAGGAAGGCCTGCAGCTGAGCGGCATCCGACACCTCGGCCCACTCCGGCTGGGGGGCTCCGAGCTCGGCGAGGCGGGCCCGCATCCGCAGCTTGTCCTGCGCGAACTGCAGGGCGTCGGGTCCGGGATGCACGGCCACGCCCTCGTCCACGAGCGCGCGCAGGACCTCCTGCGGCACGTGCTCGTGGTCGAACGTCACCACATCGACCCCGTGCGCGAAGGCCCGCACGGTCTCCAGGTCGCGATAGTCCCCGGTGGCGGTCGCGGCGATCGCCGCGGACATCCCGTCCTCTTCCGCGAGGACGCGCACGTCGACGCCGAGCTCGACGGCCGGGGCGATCATCATCCGCGCCAGTTGTCCGCCGCCGACGATCCCGAGAGTGAGTGCCATGCCCCCATCATCCCAGACCCTCCGCACCGCGACACCGCACCATCGCCCTGCACCGCGACACCGCGCAGATGTCACGCTGACGGGCCGAGAAGCCCGCATCCGGGCGGTCTCGCGAGGATAGGGCAGAACGGCCAGGAGCAGGCAGAACGGTCAGGGCCGCGGTGGGAGCGGCGGCGGCGGTCCGGGCGCGAAGGGGACGGCCTGCGAGTCGCGGTGGGCCAGGATCTGGCTGACCTCCACCTGGTCGGCGAGCGTCTCGTGCATGAGGCGGACCGAGGGGATGTCGACGAGGCGCATCGGCGCATCCACGCCGTTCGTGAGCGTGAGGGTACCCGACCCCCACAGCCGCTGGACGGGCCCCCGGCGCTCGCCGATCGTGTAGCCCCGCGCGTGGCTGATCTCGGCGCGCGTGCGGCTGAACAGCCCCGATTCCGCGACGACCCGGCGCGTGGTCACCGTATAGGTGCGCATCAGCCACCGGACGTACGGCGCGACCACCAGCAGCAGCACGACGACTCCCGCGACGGGCCAGACGATCCACGCCCGGATGCCCTCCGGCACCCACGACTCGACCGGCTCGGGCAGGTTCCCGGCGAAGTATCCGGCCGCGGCGGCGACGGCGACCAGCACGAGGGCGGGCCAGAGCATCCGTCGGCCGTGCGCGCGCACCCGCGCGATCCGGTACTCCTTCGCCTCGACGCCGGGGGCCGGCGTGAGGGGGCGTCCCGTGTAGGCGGTCGGCTGGGTCACCCCTCCATTGTGCCGCTCACCGGCCGGATTCCCGCGCAGCTCGCCCGCGTTCGGGCGAGTCGGCGCGCCGCGATCGTCCCGATCGGATTCAGCGGACGTGCACCACGTCGCCGGCGCCGACGGCGGTCTCGAGCCCGCCCGACAGGACGACCAGACGCCCCTCGTCATCGAGGCGGAGCGCCCGTCCGCGCAGGGCGTCGTCCGCGTCGCGACCGGGGAGCGAGACCGCGACGTCGGAGCCGAGCGTGCCGCAGTGCGCGTTCACCCGCTCGGCGACGGCGTCGTGCCCGCCGACGGCGAGGTCGGCGATGCCGTCGCGCAGCGCGGTGAGGTAGTCGGCGATGAGCCGGTCCTCGTCGACGTCGCGCCCCTGATCGGCGAACGAGGTGGCGGTGGGCACGGGGAGGTCCCCCGTGGGCATCGTCGTGTTGACGCCGGCCCCCACGACGACGGCCATCGGGTCGGACGGCACGACCTCCGCGAGGATGCCGCTGATCTTCCGCGGATCGGCCGACGCACCCGAGTCCGGGGCAGCGGCGACCAGGACGTCGTTGGGCCACTTCAGGGTCACCTCGGCGCCGGGCAGCTGCGCGGCGACGGCATCGCGCAGGGCGGCACCGGCGAGGAGCGGGATCCATCCGCGGTCGGCGATCGGCACCGCCGCGACCCGGAGCAGGACCGAGATCGCGAGCGCCGTGCCCGGAGGGGCGACCCACGAGCGGTCGAGGCGTCCCCGCCCGGCGCGCTGGTCGCGCGTGAGCAGGACCGACAGGTGCGGATGCCCGTCGGGGTCCGCGGCGGCGTCGTGCACCAGCTTGGCGTTGGTCGAGTCGACGTGCTCGACCACCTGCAGGCGCGGTGAGACGGCGGCGGCGAGCGGATAGCCCTCGTTCGGGATCGGCATACCGCCCACCCTAGGCGCTCGGCCCCTTCCGCAGGGCTCTTCCTCATTCCGTTCGCACGGCGGCCGAGGCCCCGGCCGACTGGCGGATCCGTACAGTCGCACGCGGATGCCGTTGTCGCACTCCCCCAACCGCGCGCCCGGACCGCTCGCTAGGGTGGAATGCGTGCCAGAGCAGCCAGATGAGCAAGTGCAGCCCGACCTGTCCACGACCGCCGGCAAGATCGCCGACCTCCGCGCACGCTTCCAGGAGGCGGTCGTCGACGCGGAGGTCGTCGCGCGCGACAAGCAGCACGCGAAGGGCAAGCTCACGGCGCGCGAGCGGATCGAGATGCTCGTCGATCCGGGGTCGTTCGTCGAGCTCGACGAGTACGTGCGCCACCGCACCTCGGCCTTCGGCATGGACCGCTCCCGCCCCTACGGCGACTCCGTCGTGACGGGTGTGGGCACGATCCACGGCCGCACCGTCGCCGTGTACGCCCAGGACTTCACGACCTTCGGCGGCTCGCTCGGCGAGGTCGCGGGCGACAAGATCATCAAGATCATGGAGTACGCCCTGCGCGGCGGCATGCCGATCATCGGCATCCTCGACTCGGGCGGCGCGCGCATCCAGGAGGGCGTGGTCGCCCTCGGCAAGTACGGCGAGATCTTCCGCCTGAACACCGCCGCCTCCGGTGTCATCCCGCAGATCTCGATCATCATGGGTCCGGCCGCCGGCGGCGCGGTCTACTCCCCCGCCCTCACCGACTTCGTCGTGATGGTCGACAAGACCAGCCAGATGTTCGTCACGGGGCCGGATGTCATCAAGACGGTCACCGGCGAGGACGTCGGCATGGAGGAGCTCGGCGGTGCGTACACGCACAACACCCGCTCCGGCGTCGCGCACTATCTCGCGGAGGACGAGGACGACGCGATCGACTACGTCCGCACCATGGTCGGCTACCTCCCCGACAACAACCTCGCCGAGATCCCCGTCTACGAGAACGGGTTCGAGTGGGAGACGACGGATGCGGACCGCACCCTCAACACGGTCATCCCCGACTCCCCGAACCAGCCCTACGACATCCATCAGGTGATCGGGCACATCGTCGACGGCGGGGACTTCCTCGAGGTGCAGCCGCTGTTCGCCCCCAACATCGTCATCGGCCTCGGCCGCGTGGAGGGCCGGACGGTCGGCATCATCGCGAACCAGCCCTCGCAGATGGCCGGAACCCTCAACATCGAGGCGGGCGAGAAGGCGAGCCGCTTCGTGCGGTTCTGCGACGCGTTCTCCATCCCGATCCTCACCCTCGTCGACGTGCCCGGATACCTCCCCGGCACCGACCAGGAGTGGACGGGTGTCATCCGGCGCGGCGCCAAGCTCCTCTACGCCTACGCCGAGGCGACCGTCCCGCTGGTCACGGTGATCCTCCGCAAGGCGTACGGCGGGGCCTACATCGTGATGGGCTCGAAGCAGCTGGGCGCCGACATCAACCTCGCCTGGCCGACCGCCGAGATCGCGGTCATGGGCGGTCAGGGCGCGGTGAACATCCTGTACCGCGGCGAGATCAAGAAGGCGGAGGAGGCCGGCGAGGACGTCGCGGCCGTCCGCCAGCGCCTCGCCAACGAGTACACCTACAACGTGGCCTCCCCCTTCCTCGCGGCCGAGCGCGGCGAGCTCGACGGCATCATCGAACCCGCCCAGACGCGCGTCGCGGTCGCCAAGGCCTTCCGCTCGCTGCGCGGCAAGCGCGCGAGCCTGCCCGCCAAGAAGCACGGGAACATCCCGCTGTGAGCGGTACGGCGGGATCTCGGATGTCGTCCGGCGCGCTGCCGGACGGTCAGGACGCCTCGGCGGACGACTCCCGCCCCGTCGTCGCCGAGGTGCGCCGCGGCGATCCGACGCCCGAGGAGCTCGCCGCGGTCGTCGCGGTGGTCCGGGAGGCGTATCGCCGCGAGGCCGAGGAGGCGCTCGCCGAACCGCCCCGCCGGGCGTCCGCCTGGCAGGTGTCGGCGCGGGGGCTGCGCGCACCGCTCGACCGCGACCTCGGCTGGCGCTGAGCGCGCCGCGCGCTTGTCCCCCAAAATACCTACAGACACCGCGCGCCGGGCCGGGAAGACTGGTCACGCTGGAACGCTTCTGCGTTCGGTGCTCCACGCTTTCGCGTGGCCGCACCCTCGCGGGTCGGTTTTCGGGTAACCGCCCCGCATGGCGAGGGGCGGGCGGCTTCGCCGCCCCTCGCCTCCTCCTCGAGACGACTCGGCATGCGCCGCAGCCTCAGGACCTGGCGTCGCCCACGGGAGTGCCGCTCGGCGCCGGACGACGGAACTCGCGCCAGAGGTCGACCACGTCCTCGCCGCCGTCCTCCGCCGAGCGGCCCACGACGGTGACCGCGATCTCCTCGTGCCGGGAGGCCCGGATGTACAACCGCTGCGACGTCGAGCGCGCGATCAGACCGGCGAGCTCTGCGCGGATCGCCGCGCACTCCTGCGGGCTGAGCCCCTCCAGTCCGCCCTCGTCGAGGACGGACACCGTCGTCCCGGCCGCTCGCGCGTCGGACAGCGCGCTGCGCACGTCGTCGTCGAGCAGGGCGGCGCCCCGCAGCTCGTCGCGCAGCGTCCCCTCGGCGATCCGGGCGAGGTGACGGACGCGGTCGTCCAGACGCCCGCCGACGGCGATCGTGTGGGCGAGCACGGGCCCGGCGACGGCCAGGGCGCGCTGCACCTGAGTGCGGCGTTCCCGGCGCATCCCGGCCTGCGCCGCGAGCCACTCCGACGCGTCGCGCTGGAGTTCCATGAGGTGCGCGGTGTCGCGCGCCGCCCGATCGACGAGCCACGACACGAGCTGGGCGAGACCCACCCACAGCACGGCGCCCACCGCTCCGAGCGAGAGCGCCGCCGGGATCCCGAGCCACGCGATCGCGGCCAGGATGACCAGCAGCACACCCGACCACGCGACCCACGGCCGGCGGCGCACCATCACGATCGCCATGAGCGCGGCGACCGCGCCGAGGCTCCACGTCGCATAGTCGGCGAACCGCGCGTCGGGCCCCGCAGCGAGCCAGCTCGCACTCGGGACGATCGCGGCGACGACCAGCGCGATCACGGCCGCCCACGCCGGCAGGAGCGGCCGCTCCCCGAGCCTGCTGCGCACCGGGTGCGGCGTACGGGCGGTGCGCGCGTTCCAGAAGATGCACACCCAGGTCGTGACCAGGTAGCAGGCGACCGCCGTGATCTGCAGGAGGGCAAACGCCGGCACCGACGTCCACAGCAGGGCGCCCACCGCCAGATACGCCGTGAAGGCCACGCCCAGCGCCGAGAGGACGGCACGCACGCCGATCGTCATTCCGGCCGCTTCCAGTCCAGGCGCACGGTCGTCCCGCTCGACCCGGTCCGCACGCGGGCATGTCCTCCGGCCGCGGCCATCCGCGCCACGATGGATCCGCGGATGCCCAGCCGATCGGCGGGGACGTCGGCGGGCGCGAAACCGCCGCCGGCGTCCTGGACGACCACGCCGAGCGTCCCGGCGTCGGCGGTCACCTCGACGCGCAGCCCCCGACCGCCGGCATGCTGCACCGCGTTGGCGATCGCCTGGGTCGCGGCCAGCACCACGGCACGGGCGACGCGACCGGGCACCGGGAGCGCATCGGGCGAGATCCGCGCGACGACCGCGGCGGCGACGCCGAGCTCGGCCGCCGCCTGCTCGATCCCCGTCACGACGGACGCCGCCGGCACCGGCTCGTCCGATCCCTCGCCCGCATCCTGCTCCGCGTTCGCGAGCCGTGTGAGGGCCTCGCGCGCCATGGCGACCGCGAGCGTCTCCTCTCGCGGTGTCGCGGCGCGCTCGGCGGCGATGAGGGCGGCGAGCACGCTGTCGTGCATGAGAGCTGCGACCGCGACGCGCTCCGTCTCGGCGGCGGCCGCCGCGGCCGCCGCCGCGTAGGAGGAGACGGCGTCGGCGCGCGCGCGGTCGATCCCGACGGCGACCGCGCGCAGCATCCACCCGAGGGTGACGATCACCCCGGCGAGGATCATCGCGAAGACCGCGTCGAGCACGACGCCGCCGATGTGCTCCGGGTCGATCCGCCCCCCGGCGCCGGCACACAGCTGCAGCAGACGCGCGACGGCGTAGACGACCGGGACCGCCACCGCCCACACGATCTGCAGCGGCAGCCGGAAGGCGGCCACGGCGGCGGCGGTCCCGACGTTGAGGAGGTACCAGATCCACGGCTGCACATCGGGCTCGACCGGGATGCCCGTCGTCGCCGCGGGCCAGCAGACCAGCGCGGCGAGGAAGACGACGGCGAACACCCCGCTGGCGAGACGGGTGAGCGTTCCGACCGACAGGGCGACGATCATGATGCCGAGCGACCCGAAGACGGCGACGAGGAGGAACGGATGCCACTCCGGTCGCTCGCCGTGCCAGGCGAGCTCGTTGAGGAAGGACTGGACCCCGAGCACGGCGCACCCGAGTGCGATGACGATGTCGATGATCCGGTCGACGCGCGCCTCCGTGAACCGCTCGGTCGACACCGCGATGTCTCCGAGCGGCGCACGCACCGCCGCGGCCGAGGTGGGGTCAGCGGCCACCGGCGCCGTCACCGCGTTCGTCGCCGACCAGGCCGTCCTCCATCGCACGACGCAGCAGGTCGACCTTCGTCGGGGCGGGACGGCCGACCTCGACGTACTTGACGCGCACGCGCGTGATGTTCTCCTTGGCCGTGGAGTAGGCGATCCCGAGGCGGTCGGCGACGGCCTTCAGCGGCAGTCCGGCCGCGTACAGGCGCAGGACGTCGCGCTCCCGGGCCGACAGCTGCGCGTCCGCGAAGGCGCGGTCGCCGTCGACCGCGTGGGCCCACTCGAGGTTCTCCAGCGGCTCTCCCCGCGCGATCGTCCGGATCGCGAGGATGACGTCGTCGATCGCCGAGGACTTGCTGATGATGCCGGTCGCGCCCGCCGTCAGGGCTTCGCGGACGGCGGCCGGGCGGTCGGCGACGCTGTGGATCAGCACGGGCGATCCGTCGGCGACGAGCCGCTGCACGTTCTCGGTGACGGTCGTGCCGTCGCCGAGCGTGAGGTCGAGCACCACGACGTCCGCCGGGGCCGCGCCCGTCGCCGCCCGCCACTCGAGGTACGCGCGCACGGTGCTGCCGGAGAAGATCACGTCCTTCGTGACCGCGCGTGCACACGCCGCCTCCAGCCCGAGCCGGACGGACTCGTGATCGTCGATGAGCGCCACGCGGGTCATGCGGTCAGCCTAGCCACGCGCACAGGACGCGCGCGCCCTCACGCGCGACGCAGGACGGCGACGGCTTCGACGTGATGCGAGTGCGGGAAGAGGTCGAAGGCGTCGATGCGGAGGGGCTCGTAGCCGTGCGCGCGGAAGGTGCCGATGTCGCGGGCGAGGGCGACGGGATCGCACGCGACATAGACGACGGATGCCGGCGCGAGGGCCGCGATCCCTTCCACGACCGCGCGACCTGCACCCGCGCGCGGCGGGTCGAGCAGCACGACGCCGCGGGCCAGGCGCGCGCGTTCGGCCGCGCCCGCCTGTGCCACCAGGCGCGTGAGGTAGCGATCGGTGCGCTCGCTCTCGGCGCGGGCCCCCACCCATTCGGCGAGGTTCGTCCCCGCGTGCTCCGTCGCGCGCGCGTCCGCCTCGACGGAGGTGACCCGGGTCGACGGCCCCCCGGCGTCGCCGAGCGCGGCGGCGAAGAGCCCCACCCCGCCGTAGAGGTCGAGGTGGTGGGCGCCGGGGTCGACCCCTCCGGCCGCGTCGAGGCCCGCACGCACGGCGCGGGTGAGCGTCGCGGCGGCGCGGCGGTGCACCTGCCAGAAGCCTCCGGCGTCGACGACGAAGCGCCGGTCGCCGACGATCTCCTCGACGACCTCGTGGGCCGTCGGGTCCTCGGGCGGGCGAGGGGCGCGGACCGGACGCCGCGCGGACCGGGCGGATCCGGATCGCCGGGAGCCCGGACGGCCGGACTCGCCGGCACCGCCGGGAGCGTCCGAGTGCACGGGACGATCCGGGCGGTCCGGGCGGACGATCACGCGGATCCGGCCGTCGGCGGGTTGGACGAGGTCGATGCGGCCGGGCGCGAAGCCCTCCAGGCCGCGCGCGACCTCGCCGATGCCGGCGGTGGCGAGCGGGAGGTCCGAGACCGGGACGACCCGATGGCTGCGCGCGGCATACGGCCCGACACGCCCGTCGGCGTCGACGTGGAGACTCACGCGGGTGCGCCAGCGCAAGCCGTCCGCCGCATCGCCGTCGGCGGGCGAGAGCGTCGTCGCCGGGTCGGGGATCCCGCCGAACCGGGCGAGCGCGTCGTCGAGGACGCGCTTCTTGAGGGCGCGCTGCTCGGCGAGCGCGATGTGCCCGAAGTCCGCACCTCCGGGTCGGTCCTCCGGCGGCACGGAGACGTCGGCGGCGGCCCACACGTGGGGGCGGCGGTGCGGGGAGGCATCCTGCACCTCCACGACGTCGGCGCGCCAGAACGAGGCCTTCGCCGTGTCGGTCAGCTCGGCACGCACGCGCTCGCCGGGGAGCGCGCCCTCGACGAAGACGACCCGCCCCTCGTGTCGCGCGACGAACACGCCGCCGTGTGCGACGTCGGTCACGTCGAGCTCGATCACTTCTCCGGCATCCATCCGTCCATTCTCCCCCGATGCGCCGCCGCCCCGTCGGGCGGAAGGAAGCCGGCCCGTCGGCGAGACAGAATGGGGGGATGCGCGTGTGCCTGGCTTCGACGTCCCCCGCCCGCCTCATGCTGCTGCGCCAGGTCGGCATCGAGCCCGAGACGAGGTCGCCGCAGGTCGACGAGGAGGCCGTCGTGGCGGCGGTCGAAGCGCACGAGGGGCGCACGCTCGCTCCCGACGAGCACGTCCTGCTCCTCGCACGCCGCAAGGCCGCCGACGTCGCGGCGGCGATCGCGGCGGAGGATCCGGCGTTCGACGGTCTCGTGATCGGCGGGGACTCGATGTTCGAGCTCGACGGCGCGATCCTCGGCAAGCCGTACACCGCCGAGGTCGCCGCCGAGCGCTGGCGGTCGATGCGGGGGCGCACCGGCGTCCTGCACTCCGGGCACAGCGTGTTCCGCCTCGAGCCCGGCGCCCCCGCCCGCGAGGCGCACGCGGTCGCGGAGGCATCCGTCTCCTTCGCCGCAGACGTGACGGATGCCGAGATCGCCGCCTACGTCGCCACCGGCGAGCCGCTGCTCGTGGCGGGCGCGTTCACGGTGGACAGCCTCGGCGGAGCGTTCATCGAGCGCGTCGAGGGCGATCCGTCCACGGTCGTCGGGATGTCGCTGTCGACCCTGCGCCACCTGTGCCGGCAGCTCGACGTCGTCTGGACCGACCTCTGGCGCCGCCCCTGACCCGCGACCCGTGCCCGTCGCCCCACCTCGCCCCGCCTCGAGACCCGCCCCACGCGCCGAGACCCGGCCCCCGCGTCGAGACCCGCGCCGCCACCGCCGGTGTCGACGCGCGACCGCGGTCTCGACGAGAGAGGGCTCGTCGTAGGAGTCCGCACACGATGGCGGGGGGATCTTGTGCGAGTGATCCAAAGCGGCGGGGGTCCGGCTCTGTAGGCTGGCATCCATGCCTCGCCCCCAGGAGACGCCCGCGCGCCCGCGCATCGCCAAAGTCCTCGTCGCCAACCGCGGGGAGATCGCCGTGCGGATCATCCGCGCGGCCCGTGACTCCGGCAAGGCGTCGGTCGCCGTGTACGCCGACCAGGACCGCGACGCGATGCACGTGACGCTCGCCGACGAGGCGTACGCCCTCGGCGGGGCGACGAGCGCCGACACCTACCTCTCGATCGACAAGATCCTCTCCGTCGCGCGCCGCTCGGGCGCCGATGCCGTGCACCCGGGCTACGGCTTCCTCGCCGAGAACGCCGCCTTCGCCCGCGCCGTGCTGGACGCGGGGCTCGTCTGGATCGGCCCCTCCCCCGAGGCGATCGAGGCCTTGGGCGACAAGGTCACCGCCCGCCACGTCGCCGAGAGGGTCGGCGCACCGCTCGCCCCCGGCACCCCCGGTCCCGTGTCCGGCGCCGACGAGGTCGTCGCCTTCGCCGAGGAGTTCGGGCTGCCCATCGCGATCAAGGCCGCCTACGGCGGCGGTGGACGCGGGCTCAAGGTCGCGCGCGAGCTGGACGAGGTCGCCGAGCTCTTCGAGTCCGCCACCCGCGAGGCCGTCGCGGCCTTCGGGCGCGGCGAGTGCTTCGTCGAGAAGTACCTCGACAAGCCGCGCCACGTCGAGACCCAGTGCCTCGCCGACGCGGCCGGCACGGTCGTCGTCGTCTCCACGCGCGACTGCTCGCTGCAGCGCCGCCACCAGAAGCTCGTCGAGGAGGCCCCTGCCCCGTTCCTCACCGACGAGCAGCGGCGGACGCTCTACGAGTCGTCCAAGGCGATCCTCAAGGAGGTCGGCTACGTCGGCGCGGGCACCTGCGAGTTCCTCATCGGCGCCGACGGCACGATCTCGTTCCTCGAGGTCAACACCCGCCTGCAGGTCGAGCACCCCGTCTCCGAAGAGGTCACCGGCATCGACCTGGTCCGCGAGCAGTTCCGCCTCGCCGAGGGGGGCCTGCTCGACGGGGTCGACCCCGAGCCGGTCGGCCACTCGATCGAGTTCCGCATCAACGGCGAGGACCCCGGCCGCGGGTTCCTGCCGCAGTCGGGCCGGATCCACCAGTTCAAGACCTTCGGCGGCCCGGGCATCCGTCTCGACTCCGGCGTCACCGCGGGCGACAGCGTCTCGGGCGCCTTCGACTCGCTGATGGGCAAGCTCATCGTCACCGGTCGCGACCGCGAGGAGGCGCTGGAGCGCTCCCGCCGGGCGCTCGACGAGTTCGAGGTCGCGGGGATGCCGACGGTGCTCCCCTTCCACCGCAAGGTCGTGCGCGACCCCGCCTTCACCGCGGAGGACGGCCGCTTCGGCGTATTCACCCGCTGGATCGAGACCGAGTTCGTCAACGACATCCCGCCGTGGGACGGCGAGGCCGAGTCCCCCGCCGAGGCGGAGCCGCGCCACACGGTCGTCGTGGAGGTCTCGGGCAAGCGCCTCGAGGTCAGCCTCCCCGACCGCGTAGCCGCACCCGCCACCGCGATCGGCCGTCCGGCCGCGGCGCCGCCGTCGCGCCGCTCGCACGCCCCGACGGTCAACGCGGGGGCCTCGGGCGACTCCGTCAAGGCGCCCATGCAGGCGACGGTCGTGAAGGTCGCCGTCGAGGAGGGGCAGTCCGTGGTCGCGGGCGACCTCGTGGTCGTTCTCGAGGCCATGAAGATGGAGCAGCCCCTGCAGGCGCACAAGGACGGTGTCGTCGGCGCGATCGACGCCGCCCCCGGAGCGACCGTCTCGGCCGGCCATCAGCTGCTGACGATCTCCTGACGCCATGATCCGCCGCACCGCCGGAATCGCCGCGGCAGCCGTCCTCACCGCCACGCTCCTCGCAGGCTGCGCAAGCGGCCCGACCGACGAGGACCGCGCCGGGTGGGACGACTGGGCCCGCCAGCTCACCGGCGCGAACGGAATGGGCGTCAGCGGACGGATGGCCGTCGAGGTCGGCGACGACGACGGCGTGCGAATGGATCTCGCCTCGCCGACGGCGACGGATGCCGTGGAGCTGCGCTGCATCGGCGCCGATCGGGCGCGTTTCACCCTGCACTACGAGGGGACCGGCGGCGAGGCCTCCGCCACGCAGGACATCGTCTGCCACAACGGGGACCCGCGCACCCCGATCGCGATCCCCACGAGCGTCGGCTCCCTCTCGGCCCTGACCGCGGTCGCCACGTCTCCGGACGGCGAGGGCGTGTGGGTCGTCCTCCCCCAGCTCTCGCCCCGCTAGATCCGGGCCTCCGCCGACCGAGCAGGACCCGCGCGATACCCGCGACGACGCGGCTTCGCCGCGTCAGCCGAAGAAGTCGTCGTCGCGGTTCACGAGGTGCATCGCCCGCGTCGCGTCGGTGATCGAGGCGGACAGCGACGGGAAGACGGCGAACACGCGCGACACCTGGTCGACGGTCAGCCGGCGCTCGACGGCGATCGCGATCGGATAGATGAGCTCGGACGCCCGCGGCGCGACGATCACGCCGCCGATGACCGTGCCCGACCCCTCACGGGCGATGATCTTGACGAAGCCGTCGCTGATGCCCATCATCTTCGCGCGGGCGTTCGCCGCGAGGGGCAGCTTGTGCACGTACCCGTTGGTGACACCGGTCTCGATGTCGCGCTCCTGCCGCCCGACGGTCGCGATCTCCGGTGCGGTGAAGATGTTCGCCGTGATCCGGCGACGCTCGAGCGGGATGACCGTGTCGCCGAGCGCGTGGAAGACGGCTGTCCGGCCCTGCATGGAGGCGACGGACGCGAGCGGCACGAAGGTCGTGCAGTCGCCCGCCGCGTAGATGTTGGGCACCGAGGTGCGGGCGACGCGGTTGACCCGGATGTGGCCCGACTCGGTCAGCTCGACGCCCGCTTCGGCGAGGCCGATCTCCGAGGTGTTCGGGATGGACCCCACGGCGAGCAGGCAGTGGCTGCCCTCGACGGTGCGCCCGTCGGAGAGCGTCGCGACGACGCCGTCGGCGGTGCGCACGACGCTGTCGGCGCGGGACCTCGACAGCACCGTCATCCCGCCCCGCCGGAACACGTTCTCCAGCACCGCGGCCGCGTCGCGGTCCTCCCCCGGCAGCACCTGCTCGCGCGACGAGATCAGCGTGACCTTCGCGCCGAGGTTCATGTACGCGGACGCGAACTCCGCTCCGGTGACGCCCGATCCGACCACGATGAGGTGCTCGGGCAGCGCCTTCATGTCGTACAGCTGGGTCCAGGTGAGGATGCGCTCCCCGTCGGGCCGCGCGCTCGGCAGCTCCCGCGGCGACGCGCCGACCGAGACGACGAGCGTGTCGGCCTCGACGCGGTCGAAGTCGGTGCCTCCGGGACCGGTCGCGACCACGATCGAGTGGTGGTCGTCGAGACGGCCGTGCCCCGAGATGATGCGCACGCCTGCGGCGAGGAGCTGCCCGCGCATGTCGTCCGACTGCTGACGGGCGAGAGAGAGGAGTCGCTTGTTGACGGCGGCGAGGTTGATCGCGACCTGCGGCTTCAGGGGCCTGCCGCTCTCGCCCTTCGCGAAGAACTCGACGCCGAGATCGGATGCCTCGGAGATCGCGACGGCGGCGTCGGCGGTCGCGATGAGGCTCTTGGAGGGGACCACGTCGGTCATCACGGCGGCCCCGCCGACCCCGGCACGTTCGACGAGAGTGACCTCCGCCCCCAGCTGCGCCGCGGCGAGCGCCGCCTCGTAACCGCCGGGGCCGCCGCCGAGGACGGCGACGGACTGGGAATGGACGAAGCTCACCGACATCCCCCCATTGTCTCAGCCCGGCGCGCCCCCGTTGTCTCGACCGCCTCACCCCTGTCGGTGTCGCCGGACGCTCCGACTGTTCCTAGAGTGGGAGCATGGCCGAGCACACCAACCCCCTCGACGACCCCGCGGTCGACCCCTTCGAGATCGCCGCGCAGGCGGCATCCGACATCGCCCGTCTCACGGGGGTCGATCGTCACGACATCGCCCTGACCCTCGGCAGCGGCTGGGGCAAGGCCGCCGAGCTCGTCGGCGAGACGACGGCCACCGTCCCCGCCACCGAGGTGACCGGGTTCAGCGCGCCGGCGCTCGCCGGCCACGTCGGCTCGCTGCGGAGCATCCTGACCCCGACCGGGCGCCGCGTGCTCGTCATCGGGGCGCGCACGCACTACTACGAGGGTCACGGCGTGCGTCGGGTCGTCCACAGCGTGCGCACCGCCGCGGCCACCGGCGCGACGACGATGGTCCTCACCAACGGCGCCGGCGGCATCAAGGAGAGCTGGACCCCCGGCACGCCGGTGCTCATCAGCGACCACATCAACCTCACGGCCGACTCGCCGCTCGAGGGCGCCACCTTCATCGACCTCACCGACCTGTACTCGTCGCGGCTGCGCGACCTCGCCCGCACGATCGACCCCGGCCTCGACGAGGGCGTCTACTGCCAGTTCCGCGGACCGCACTACGAGACGCCCGCCGAGGTGCAGATGGCGAAGATCATCGGCGGCCACATCGTCGGCATGTCGACCGCGCTCGAGGCGATCGCCGCTCGGCAGGCCGGGATGGAGATCCTCGGGTTCTCGCTCATCACGAACCTCGCGGCCGGCATCCAGACCACCCCGCTCAGCCACGCCGAGGTCATCGAGGCCGGCCAGGCCGCCGAGCCGGTCATCTCCGACCTGCTCGCCCGCGTGATCGGGGCGATGTGAACGCCGCGCCCGGCAGCGCCGACCAGCTGGCCGCCGCGCGCGCCTGGCTGGCGCAGGACCCCGACGAGGCGACCCGCGACGAGCTGGCCTCGATCCTGTCGGCGGCGGAGTCGGGCGACGAGTCCGCCGCGGCGGAGCTGGCCGACCGCTTCGGCGCGCGCCTCGCCTTCGGCACGGCGGGGCTGCGGGGGCGTCTCGGTGCGGGCAGCAACCGCATGAACCGCGTGCTGGTCTCGCAGGCGGCCGCGGGCTTCGCGGCGTATCTGCGCGAGAAGGCGGGGCCGGATGCCACGCCGACGGTCGTCATCGGCTACGACGGGCGACGCAACTCGGACGTGTTCGCGCAGGACTCGGCGGAGCTGTTCGCCGGCGCCGGACTGCGCGCCGTCCTGCTGCCGCGCCTGCTGCCCACGCCCGTCCTCGCCTTCGCCGTGCGCCACCTCGGCGCCGCGGCCGGTGTCATGGTGACGGCGTCGCACAACCCGCCGGACGACAACGGCTACAAGGTGTACCTCGGCGGCGCCGACGAGGGCTCGCAGATCGTGGCACCGGCGGATGCCGAGATCGCCGCGCACATCGAACGGATCGCGCAGACCGCGTCCGTCGCCGACCTGCCGCGCGGTGCGTACGAGCTCGCCGACGAGGCCGTCGTCGAGGCCTACGTCGCCGCGACGGCGACGGTCGCACCGGCACCCGCGGGCGCCGCGGGCATGACCTGGGTGTACACCGCGATGCACGGCGTCGGGTACGAGACGCTGAACACGATCCTCACGCTCGCGGGCTATCCGCTCCCGGTCGTGGTGGAGGAGCAGATCGCCCCCGACGGGCGGTTCCCGACGGTCGCCTTCCCGAACCCTGAGGAGCCGGGGGCGATGGACCTGTCCTTCGCGACGGCCCGCGCGGCGGGCGCGGAGTTCGTGATCGCGAACGACCCCGACGCCGACCGCCTCGCGGTCGCGATCCCCGACGACGCCGCCGACGGCGGATGGCGCCGCCTCAACGGCAACGAGATCGGGCTGCTGCTGGGCTGGCGCGCCGCGCGGCGCGCCACGGCGGGCGACGGCGCCTCGCTCGCGTGCTCGCTGGTGTCCTCCCCGGGCCTGCAGACCGTCGCCGAGCACTACGGGCTGGACTTCCACTCCACGCTGACCGGGTTCAAGTGGATCTCGCGGGCCCCCGGCCTCGTCTTCGGCTTCGAAGAGGCCCTGGGCTACCTCGTCAACCCCGAGAGCGTCCGCGACAAGGACGGGATCTCCGCCGCCGTCGCGATGCTCGGGATGATCGCCGAGGCGCGCGAGGAGGGCGCGGGCGTCGCGGATCTGCTCACCCGCTTCGCCGAGACCTTCGGCTACTTCTCGTCGGGTCAGGTGTCGCTGCGGGTCGAGGACGTCTCGGTCATCGGACGGATCATGACGTCGCTGCGCCGCACTCCGCCGACCGAGCTCGGCGGCGTCGCCGTGGAGCGGATCGACGACCTGCTCCACAGCGTGGACGACCTGCCCCCGGGCGACGTCCTGCGCCTCTGGCTCGCCGACGGATCGCGGGTCATCGTGCGTCCGAGCGGGACCGAGCCCAAGCTCAAGGCGTACCTGGACGTGCGCGGCGCGTCGGCGGAGGACGCCGCCGCGCGGCTCGCCGCCCTCGACGCGGGAGCGCGCGCCCTGATCGCCGCGGCGCAGGACTGAGGCGGCGACGCCCCGAACGGGGGCGGGATGGACTCGGGCCGCCTCGGCGGACTCCGCCCGATCCCGCCGTCGTAGGCTCGGAGGGTGCTGCTGACCGACCCCGTCACCCTCGAGAACGCCCACGTCCGGCTCGAGCCGCTCACTCCGGCACACGCCCCCGATCTGGAGCTCGCGCGCGAGGGGCTCGAGTACGCCTGGTACACCTCGGTCCCGGCATCCGTCCCGGTCGAGATCGACCGGAGGCTCGCCGAGCGCGACGCGGGCCGCATGAACCCGTTCGCCGTCGTCGCCGGCGGCCGCGCCGTGGGGATGACGACCTTCTGCACGATCGACCTGGAGTCGCCGCGCGTCGAGGTCGGCTACACGTGGCTCTCGCCGCGGGTGCAGCGGACGGGGGTGAACACGGCGGCGAAGCTGCTCCTCCTCGGGCATGCCTTCGACACCTGCGAGGTGATCGCCGTCCAGTTGTGCACCCACTGGCACAACCGACAGTCCCGAGCGGCGATCGAGCGCCTCGGCGCGCGGCTCGACGGGGTCCTGCGCAACCACCGGCGCGGGCCCGACGGATCGCTCCGCGACACGGTGGTGTACTCGATCCTCCCGCACGAGTGGCCCGCCGTGCGGCTCGGCCTCCAGGCGCGCCTCGCCCGCCCCTGAGCCCTGCACCCACCCCGGGGCGCGCTCGCGCGGAGATCCGCACATCCGCGGACCCACCACCTCCAGGCATCCGCACGAACGCAGATCTCCGCACGGACGCAGATCTCCTCCGGCGCGGGGGCGCTCAGCCGTCGACGACGGCGACGAGCTCGTCGAGGAAGGCCGCGAAGGTCGTGCCGCGGCGGACGATCCGATGCACGCTCTCCCGCTCGCTGAAGACCTCGACCAGCTGCTCGAAGACGGTCTGGAACGCCTCACGGTCGCTCGCGGAGAAGGCGACCATCGCGATGACCTGCACCCGGCCCTCCCCCCACGCGATCGACGGATCCGCGATCGCCACCGCGATCGCCGTGCGCGTCGCGGTCATCCCGAGGGCATGGGGCACGGCGAGCGCGTCGGTGAAGGCGGTCGAGGAGAGCCGCTCCCGCTCCAGGGTGCGCTCCACGTAGTCGTCGTCGATCACTCCGTCGGCGACGAGGCGCTCGCCCAGCGCGCGGATGACGGTCTCGGGCGTGGCATCCGCCCCGACCCTCCCGAGGAACGCATCGGGCGAGAAGTAGCGCCCCAGCTCGTCGCGCAGCCGTGCGAGCCGCCGCCCCCGCCGGACCCGCCCGGCGGCGGCCTGCACGCGCTCGATGTCGCTCTCGGTCAGGAAGGGCTGGATCCGCACGATCCGCTCCGACACGACCGGCGGGTCGATGGTCGTCAGCACGAGGTCGGTGTCGATCGCGTCCCAGTCCGGGTCGACACGGGTCTCGACGCCGACGACGTCCACCGCCTGCCCGAGGGACCGGTCGACACTCGACCGCAGCAGCTCGTGCAGCTCGTAGTACCCGGGGCAGACGATCGTCGCGGTCAGGACGGAGCTCCCGCGCCGACTGCGCTCCAGGCGGCCTCCGACGTGCATCGCGATGTAGGCGATCTCGTCGTCCATGAGGGGGATGCCCAGGAGTCCCCGCAGCCCGTCCGCGATGAACACCGCGATCTCGAAGATCATCGGATACGTCGCCTTCAGCGAACGGGTGAGCGGATTGCGCGACCACGCCTGCTCGCGCGCCCGCAGGCGCAGGTTCTGCACGTGCAGCGCCAGCCGCAGCACGAAGTCCTCGTGATCGATGTCGACGAGGAACGCCACCGCGGCCCGGTGCACGACGTCGCGCACCGCGGTCTCGACATCGGCCTCCAGCCGGGAGCGGATGAGCGACGCCGGTTCGCTCGCGCCCGGTGCGACGACACGGCTCAGCACGAGGGCGGCGAGGTGCCGGCGATCTCCCGCACCGAGGTGGACGCCGAGGTGGGTGGCGCACAGACGGTCGAGGAGGGCGCCGACCTCCTCCTGCGCGTCGGTCGCGGCCCGGTCCACGGTGACGTCGAGGGCGCGCCCGTGCGCGACGCGGTCCGCCGTGATCGCGATGTGGAGCATGACGTCGCCGATGCCGAACTCGTTGACGAAGTATCCGAGGGCGCCGAGACCCGCGACGAGGTCGGCCTTGAAGGCGCCGAGCGCCTCGGCCCCGATCGAGTCCTCGCCGAGGGTGCGGCGGATGGCGACCAGATCGAACGCCCCCTCGTCGCTCTCCTCGTGGACGAGGGTCGACAGGAGCCGCCGCTGCGCCATCTCGGTGCCGCGCAGGTGGGCGCGCGAGGCGGTGCGCTCCAGCACGAGTCCGCTGCCGCCGAGCAGCGCCCGTACCCGCCCGAGGTCGCCCTCGAGGGTCGCCGGGCTGACGTGGAAGCCCTCCGCCGCGTCGAAGACGTCGATCCCCTCCGAGGAGGCGAGGAGCGCCCGCACGAGGTGGTGGACGCGCTCGCGCGGTGTATCGGTCTCCACCGCGGAGCGGAGCGCGGCCGACGCATCCGCCCCCGCACGGTAGCCGAGCGGTCCGGACTCGACCACGACGCCGTCGGGCACGCGGGCGTTCAGGGCGGTGACGTAGCTGCGGATGCTGCGCGGCGTGACGCCGACGACGTCGGCGAGCTCTCCGGCCGTGACCCATTCCCCGGAGCGCACGAGCAGGGAGATGACCCGGTCCTGCCTCGCTCTGCTCACCCGACCAGTCAACCATGCGCACACCCGGCGGTTTCCGCCCCCGCGGAAACGACCCTGGTTGTCCCTTCCCAGCGGTTTCACAAGAATGGCCAGAAGAGGAGGCGGATCGATGAGGATCCTCGTGGTGTGTGGCGCCGGAGCGTCGAGCACTTTCGTGGCGCAGCGTGTGCGACACGCCGCTCAGGCGGCGGGACGCGACATGAGCGCGGTCGCCGGCACCGAGCAGTCGCTGCCGATCGACCTGGATGCCGCGGACGTCGTGCTCGTCGGACCGCATCTGCACGACGCGCTGGACCGCATCCGACACGACGCGCAGCCCCGCGGGACGACCGTGGTGCTGCTGCCGCCGGATATCTTCACCGACCTCGACGGCACACGCACCCTCGCGCTCGTGGACGCCGCGCTCGTCGCGCCGCCCGCCCAGGACCCCCCGAACCCCGCAGAGAGGAATCCCGCATGACTGAGGTGACACGCACGATCCGCATCGGATCGTCGAACGGTCTGCACGCACGCCCCGCGAAGCTGTTCGCGCAGGCGGCGAAGGATTCCGGGCTGTCCGTGACGATCTCCAAGGGTGCAGGCGCCCCGGTGAACGCGGCGAGCATCCTCGGGGTCATCTCCCTCGGCGCGGAGAAGGGCGACTACGTCACCCTGACCGCGGTCGGCGACAACGCTGCGAACGTCATGGACGAACTCGCGGAGCTGCTCACCACCGACCACGACGAAGCCTGAACACACACGACCGCACGACTGCATCGACAAGGAGCTACACGGACATGACTGAACTGCGCGGAGTGGGCATCGGACTCGGCGTCGCCCAGGGGCCGGTGGCCCGGATGGCGGAACCGCTGCCTGCGCCCGAGGACGCACCCAGCACCCGCACCCCGGAGGAGGAGCTCGCCCGTGTACGCGAGGCCGTCGCGGCCGTCGCGCGCGAACTCGAGGAGCGCGGCTCGAAGGCGGGCGGCATGGCCCGCGAGGTGCTCGAAGCGCAGGCCATGATGGCCGAGGACCCCACCCTCGAGCAGGAGGTCTCGACCCGTGTCGACGCGGGCAAGACCGGCGAGTTCGCCGTCCACGCCGCGTTCGCGAGCTTCCGCGACAGCCTGGCCGCGATGGGCGGCTACCTCGGCGAGCGCGCCGCAGACCTCGACGACGTCGCGCAGCGCGTCATCGCCCGGCTGCGCGGACTGCCCGCTCCGGGCGTGCCCGACCCCGGACACCCGTTCGTCCTCGTCGCCAAGGACCTCGCACCCGCCGACACGGCGCTGCTCGACCTCGACAAGGTGCTCGCGCTCATCACGACCGACGGCGGACCGACCTCGCACACGGCGATCCTCGCGCGCGAGAAGTCGATCGTCGCGATCGTCGGCGCCTCCGCCGCGAAGGACCTCGTCGACGGCGAGACCGTCATCGTCGACGCGGCGAAGGGCGTCGTGACGACCGACCCGACCGCCGACGAGCTGGCCCAGGCGCAGAACCGCGCGGATGCCCGCGCCTCCGCCGCATCCGCTCCCCTCACCCCGGGTGCACTGAAGGACGGCTCCGCCGTCCCGCTGCTGGCGAACCTCGGCAAGCCGGGCGGCGCCGCCGAGGCGGTCGAGCTGGGCGCCGAGGGCGTGGGTCTCTTCCGCACCGAGTTCCTCTTCCTCTCGGCGTCGGAGGCGCCCACCGTGGAGGAGCAGACGAAGGCGTACACCGAGCTCCTGCAGGCGTTCCCCGGTCAGAAGGTGGTCGTCCGCGCCCTGGATGCCGGTGCCGACAAGCCCCTCGCGTTCCTCAACGACGCACACGAGGACAACCCCGCCCTGGGGCTGCGCGGACTGCGCGCCCTGCGGGCGAGCGAGGACATCCTCCGCGAGCAGCTCACCGCGCTCGCGAACGCCGACAAGGCCACCGAGGCGGACCTGTGGGTGATGGCTCCGATGGTCGCCACCGTCGAGGAGACCGAGTACTTCGTCGCCCTCGCCCGGGAGTACGGCATCAAGACCGCGGGCGTCATGGTCGAAGTGCCCTCCGCCGCCCTCATGGCCGACCGTGTCCTGGCCGAGGCCGACTTCGCCTCGATCGGCACGAACGACCTCACCCAGTACACGATGGCCGCCGACCGCCTGCTCGGCTCGGTCGCCTCGTACCAGGACCCGTGGCACCCCGCGGTCCTGCGCCTGATCAAGGCCACCGCCGACGGCGGTCGCACGAACGGCAAGCCGGTCGGCATCTGCGGCGAGGCCGCCGCCGACCCGCTGCTCGCCGTCGTCCTGGTCGGCATGGGCGCGACCTCGCTGTCGATGGCGCCGACGGCGCTCGCCGACGTGCGCGCGTCGCTTCTGCAGTACGACCGCGCCGATGCCGAACGCATCGCCGCGGCGGCCCTCGCCGCCGACGACGCGGCATCCGCACGCGCTGCGGCACACGCCGCAGCCGAGAACGCCGCCTGACCCGGGCGGGAACCCGAAGGAGAGACAGTCACATGACAACGGCGTCACCTACGACAGGGGTGAACCGCGCACGCGTAGGCGTACAGCGATTCGGCACCTTCCTGTCGGGCATGATCATGCCCAACATCGCAGCATTCATCGCGTGGGGCTTCATCACGATGTTCTTCATCACGAAGGGCTTCTTCGGTGCGGAGAGTCCCTTCGGCTGGCACTGGTACCCGGTGTCGGAGATCATCGGCGGGGGCGGGAACGCCGCCGACATCGGCTGGAACGGCGCGATGACGGCACTCGCGTCCGGCGACGGCGGCAACTTCGCCGCCTACGTCGGACTCGTCGGCCCGATGGTCACCTACCTGCTGCCGCTGCTCATCGCGAACACCGGCGGCCGGATGGTCTACGACGCCCGCGGCGGCGTGGTGGCCACGATCGCGACGATGGGCGTCATCGTCGGCACCGACATCCCGATGTTCCTCGGCGCGATGATCATGGGCCCGCTGGCGGCCTGGATCACCAAGCAGATGGACCGGCTGTGGGACGGCAAGATCAAGCCCGGCTTCGAGATGCTGGTGAACAACTTCTCCGCCGGCATCCTGGGCATGCTCCTCGCGATCGTGGGCTTCTTCGCCTTCGGCCCGATCATGCTCGGCATCTCGACGTTCCTCGGCGGCATCGTCGGCTGGCTCGTCCAGTTCAACCTGCTGCCGGTGCTCTCGATCATCGTCGAGCCCGCCAAGGTGCTGTTCCTGAACAACGCCATCAACCACGGCGTGTTCACGCCGCTCGGCATCGAGCAGGCCACCAACGCCGGCAAGTCGATCCTGTTCCTCATCGAGGCCAACCCCGGCCCCGGCGTCGGACTGCTCCTCGCCTTCACCTTCTTCGGTGTCGGCGCGGCCAAGGCATCGGCCCCCGGCGCGATCGTCATCCAGTTCCTCGGCGGCATCCACGAGATCTACTTCCCGTACGCGCTGTCCAAGCCGATGACGATCCTCGCCCTCATCGCGGGCGGTGCCACCGGTGTCACGACCAACATGCTCCTGGGCGGCGGTCTGGCCTTCCCGGCGGCGCCGGGCAGCATCATCGCGGTCTCGGCCGCGGCCATCGGCCCGGGCGTCGGCAACCTCCTGGTGGTCTACCTGTCGGTCGTCCTCGCGGCCCTCGTCACGTTCCTGATCACCGGTGTGATCCTGCGCGCCTCCCGCAAGCGCGACCTCGCCGCCGAGGCCGAGTCCAGCGCCTCGTTCGAGGCCGCGATCGCCCAGACCGAGGCCAACAAGGGGAAGTCCTCGGACGCCCTCGCGGGGCTCCGGGCCGGCGCCGCCTCCAACGCGGGGGTCGGCGGCGGACAGGCCTCGATGCAGGCCGACTCCGCGGCGGACGCGATCTCGACGGGCACCGTCTCCTCGGCGAAGAAGATCAGCACGATCGTCTTCGCGTGCGACGCGGGCATGGGCTCCTCGGCGATGGGCGCGAGCGTCCTGCGCAACAAGATCAAGAAGGCCGGCTTCGACGACGTCTCGGTGACCAACAAGGCCATCGCGAACCTCGACGGCAGCGAGGACCTCGTGATCACCCAGCAGCAGCTGACGGATCGCGCCCGCGGGCGCACCCCCGACGCGCTGCACGTCTCGGTGGACAACTTCATGAACTCGCCGAAGTACGACGAGGTCGTGGACATGGTCCGCGGTCAGCACGACCAGGGCTGACCCACAGTCCCCGCGTGGCCGGGCCGGCACGAGCCCCCGGCCACGCGGCGTCGGCGCCGATCCGAGCGGCCCGTCGACTAGCCTTTCTCGGACATCCGCCTTCCACGACATGAGGAGCAGACCATGGCACGCAGTGTGTTGAACGTCGGGCAGATCCGCATCCACCCCGGGTCCACGAGCAAGGAAGAGGCGATGCGCGAGGCGGCGGGGATCCTCCAGGACGCTGGCGCCGTCACCTCCGCCTACTTCGACGCGATGCTCCAGCGCGAGCAGACCGTGTCGACGTACATGGGCAACGAGCTCGCCATCCCGCACGGCACGAACGAGACGAAGGACGCCATCCTCGACTCGGCGCTCTCCTTCGTCCGCTACGACGACGGGATCGACTGGGACGGCCAGCGCGTGACGTTCGTCGTCGGCATCGCCGGCAAGGGCGACGAGCACCTCGAGATCCTCTCGCAGATCGCCCTCATCTTCTCCGAGGAGGAGGAGGTCGAGCGGCTCAAGGCGGCGCAGACCCCCGAGGACCTCTACGCCCTCCTCTCGTCGGTCAACGAGTAGGACGCACCGATCATGAAAGCCGTACACTTCGGCGCCGGGAACATCGGGCGCGGGTTCGTCGGGCTCCTCCTGCACGAGGGCGGATACGAGCTGGTGTTCTCCGACGTCGCGGCGCCGCTCGTCGATGCGATCAACGCCGTCTCGGAGTACACCGTGCACGAGGTGGGCGACGGCGGCACCGACAAGGTCGTCACGGGCTTCCGCGCGGTGAACAGCCAGACCGACCCCCAGGCCGTCATCGACGAGGTCGCGACCGCCAACGTCGTCACGACCGCCGTCGGGCCGACCATCCTCCGATTCGTCGCGCCGCACATCGTCGCGGGGCTCGCGCTGCGGGATCCCTCCGCCCCTCCCCTGCAGGTGATGGCGTGCGAGAACGCGATCGGCGCGACGGACATCCTCCGCGACGAGGTCCGCGCCCAGGCCGGGGACGCCTGGGAGGTGCTCTCGGCGCGCGCCGTGTTCGCCAACACCGCGGTCGACCGGATCGTGCCGGCGCAGCCGCCGGGAGAGGGCGTCGACGTGACCGTCGAGCCCTTCTTCGAGTGGGCGATCGAGCGCCCGCCGTTCGGCGACGAGCCGCCCACGATCCCCGGCGCCCACTTCGTCGACGACCTGGCGCCCTACATCGAGCGGAAGCTCTTCACGGTCAACACCGGCCACGCGACGACCGCGTACTTCGGAGCGCAGGCGGGCATCGAGAAGATCTCGGACGCGCTCGCCGATCCCGCAATCGCCGCCCGGGTCGCCGCGACCCTCGAGGAGACCTCCGCCCTGCTGGAAGCCGTGCACGGGCTGGACCCCGCGGAGCTCGCCGAGTATCGGGCGACGATCCTGCGCCGGTTCGCGAACCCCGCTCTGCCCGACACCGTCGGACGCGTCGGACGCCAGCCGCTGCGCAAGCTCTCGCGCCACGAGCGGTTCGTCGGCCCCGCCGCGGCGGCCGCCGAACGGGGGCTCCCCACGACCGCCCTGGTCGCGGCGATGGGCGCCGCCCTCGCCTTCGACGAGCCCGACGACGAGCAGTCCGTCGAGCTGCAGCGCCGCCTGCGGGAGGAGGACGCGGAGGCGTTCACCGCATCGGTGACGGGGCTCGAGCCCGGTCATCCGCTGTTCGCCGTCGTGGCCGAGGTCGTCCGGGAGCGTCAGTCCGAGCTCTGATTCAGACGCATACACTTTAGGGATGACCCGAAAGCCCTCCCGCCGTCGCCGCATCGTCCTGTGGAGCCTCAGCGTCCTCGGCGGGCTCGTGGTCGCCGCGGTCGTCGGAGTCCTCGTGTGGAGTCAGGTCGGCGTGATGGCGGCCGAACCCGAGCCGCTCGAGGCGGTGCGGGCCGACCCCGCGATCTCGATCACGGATGATGCCGCGGGCATCGTGCTGGCGCCGTCCGCGGGCGGAGACGGTCCGGGACTCGTCTTCATCCCGGGGGCGAAGGTCGACCCGTGGGCCTATGCGTCGATGCTGGCCGGGCTGGTCGCGGACGACGGCATGACCGTGGTGATCACCAAGCCGTGGCTGAACCTGGCGTTCTTCGACCCCCGGCCGCTGTCGACCTTCACGGGCCTCGCCCGCGGCGCCGACCGGTGGCTCGTGGGCGGGCACTCCCTCGGCGGTGTGCGGGCGTGCCAGCTCGCATCCGACGCGGACGGCCTCGTGCTGTTCGCCTCCTACTGCGCGACCGACATCTCCGAGTCCGGCCTTCCGGTGCTGAGTCTCTCGGGATCCGAAGACGGGCTGTCGACCCCGCAGAAGATCGCGGACGCGCGGGGGATGCTCCCCACGGACGCCGTCCTGGTGGAGATCCCCGGGGCGTCGCACGCCTCGTTCGGCGCTTACGGTGCCCAGTCCGGCGACGGTGTCGCCTCAATCCCCGACGCGGAGGTCGATGCCGTGGTGACCGCGCGCATCGGCGAGCTCGCCGCCGCCCTCCCCTGACCCCGCCCGGCCCCCGGCCCCGGCCCGCCCGCCCCACCCCTCCGTCCGGCCCCACCCCTCCGTCCGGCCCTGCCCCCGCTTGCCGGTTCACAACTCCGGAGATTTCGCCCCAGGTCCACCCCGCACCCCTCCTTCCCCGCCTGCGGCCCCGGGTCTCCGGAGTTGTGAACCACCCGCCCGCCTCTCTCCCGACCCCAGACCGCCAACCCGCCGCCGACCTCGCCCGCCGCACCCTCCCTTCCCTCCACCCCGGCCCCTGTCCACAACTCCGGAGAACTGGCCACCGGCCCGCCGCACAGCCCACTCCCACCGCCCACGGCCGCACAACTCCGGAGTCGTGCACCGCCCGCTCGCCCCGCCCCCTCCTCCCCAGACCCCGCGGGAGGCGGACTCTCCCCCATCGGCGGATTCCGGCACCGAACCGGCGCACGGCCAGAGCACCCTTGCCGCATGCGTCGTCCCGCTCCGTACCATCCACTCCTCCCCGCCGACGTGCCCATCGCCCTTCTGCGCCGCGCGGATCTGCGCGCCACCGGCGCCACCGGACGCCAGATCACCGACGCGGTGCGCGACGGACGACTCCTGCGCCTCCGGCGCGATCGCTACCTCCCGGCCGGGGCGCACCCGACGATCTGCGCGGCGGCGAGGTGGGGCGGGCGTCTGGACTGCGTCTCCGTCCTGCAGTTGTTCGGCGTCTTCGTGCGCGAGACGGGAGGTCTGCACGTGCAGCTGGCGCCGGACGCCTCGCGGGTACCCCGGCCCGACGGCGCGGCACGGGTCATCCGCCACTGGAGGACGAGCCGCGCCGAGGCGGACGCCGCTCTGGCGCCCCTCGACGAGGCGCTCCTGGCCGCGGTGCGCTGCCAGCCTCCCCGCGACGCCATCGCGACCCTCGACAGCGCCTGGCACCTCGGCGTGGTCGACGAGGCGCGGGTGAACGACCTCTTCACCCGCCTGCCCCGGCGGTACCGCTCACTGCGTCGCCTGCTGGACCGCCGCGCCGAGTCCGGTACGGAGACCCTCGTGCGCCTCATGCTCCGGGCGATCGGGTGCCGCATCGAGCTCCAGGTGTCGATCGACGGCGTGGGCCGTGTCGACCTCGTCGTCGACGGGTGGCTCCTCATCGAATGCGACAGCGAGGCCCACCACGGCTCCTGGCAGGACCACAAACGCGACCGCCGGCGGGACGCCGCCGCCGTCGCCCTCGGCTACACCCCGCTCCGACTGCTCGCCGAGGACATCCTGTACCGCCCCGAGTGGGTCGCGAGCCTGCTCCGGCGCACGATCGAAACCGGTCCGGCCCGCCGCCAGGCGTTCATTACTCCGGAGGAACGGGCTCGCTGATCCTCTATTCGGCGATATGGGCCGTGGTCAAGCAGGAACTCCGGAGTTGTGAACGCCCAGCCCGCCGACCACCGAGACCGGACACCGAGGCCGACCCCCGGGCCGGACCCGGTGGGTCAGGCGGTGAAGCCGTCGCCGATCAGCTCGATGAGCTCCTCGCGCTCCTCGACCGAGAGGAACGCGCCGGCGGCGGCGTTGAGCTGGAAGGCCTCCAGGTCCTCGAGGCGGTACTCGAAGGTCTCGGCGAGGAGCGCCAACTCGCGCGTCAGCGAGGTGCGGCTCATGGTGCGGTTGTCGACGTTGACCGTCACGGCGAAGCCGAGCTGGTACAGCAGATCGAAGGGGTGATCCTCGAGCGCGGTGCCCCAGCGGGCGATCGCCCCGGTCTGGAGGTTCGACGACGGCGAGAGCTCGAGCGGGATCTCGCGGTCGCGCACCCAGCGCGCGAGGTCACCGAAGGTCACCAGCACCTCGTCGCCCTTCTGCTGCACGACCTCGAGGTCCTCGGCGATGCGCACACCGTGGCCGAGACGCAGCGCGCGCCCGTCGATGAGGGCGGAGCGGATCGAGTCGAGCCCGGCGGCCTCGCCCGCGTGCACGGTGACGGGGAAGAACTCGGATGCCAGGTAGTCGAAGGCCGCGCGGTGGTTGGACGCCGGGAAGCCGTCCTCGGCTCCGGCGATGTCGAAGCCGACGGCGCCGCGACCGCGGAACGCGACGGCGAGCTTCGCGATCTCGAGCGACCGGTCGGCATGGCGCATCGCCGTGATCAGCTGCCCGACCCGGATGTCGCGCCCGCTGCCCTCGACGGCGTCCTCGCCCTCCTCGATGCCCTCCTGGACCGCCTCGACGACCTCCTCGAGAGACAGTCCGCCGCCGAGGTGCTGCTCGGGCGCCCAGCGCACCTCGCCGTAGATGACGCCGTCGGCGGCCAGGTCCTCGACGAACTCCCGCGCGACGCGGCGCAGCCCGTCCGCCGTCTGCATGACCGCGGTGGTGAGGTCGAACGTCTTCAGATACTCCACCAGCGAGCCGGAGTCGCTCTGCTCCTCGAACCAGTCGGCGAGATCGTCCGCGTCGTCGGCGGGGACCTCGAGGCCGATCTGGTCGGCGAGCTCCAGGATCGTCTGCGGGCGCAGGGCCCCGTCGAGGTGGTCGTGCAGCGACACCTTCGGCAGGGAACGGATGGAGACGCCGTCGAGCTTCGCGTCGCCGTGCTGGTCGATGGCCATGGTGTGTCCTTCGAGGGAGGAGGGGTGGAGAGGGGGGCGGATGACCGGTGGTGCGCTCAGGCGGTGATGCGCTCTCGGACGATCGAGCCGGTCGACGGCGCCTGCGCACCGATCTCCCAGGATCCCTCGACCGCATCGAGCGCGCGCTCGAAGCGCTTCTCATCATCGGCCAGCAGGGTGAACAGCGGCTGTCCGACGGCGATGGAATCACCGGGCTTGACGTGCAGGTCGATGCCGGCGGCGTGGATGACCGGGTCCTGCGCCCGAGCGCGGCCGGCGCCCAGGCGCCACGCCGCGATGCCGAACGGCAGGGCATCCATCCGCGTCACGACGCCGTCGCGGTCCGCGAGGACGGTGTGGGTCTCACGCGCCTCGGGCAGATCCGCGTCGGGATCCCCGTCCTGCGCGCGGATCATCTCGCGCCAGGCGTCCATCGCGCGGCCGTCGCGGAGCGCGCCCTCGACGTCGGCATCGGGCTGCCCGGCGAGGGCGAGCATCTCGCGCGCGAGCGCGACGGTCAGCTCGACGACGTCGGCGGGTCCGCCGCCGGCGAGCACCTCGACCGATTCGCGCACCTCGTTGGCGTTGCCGATGGCGAGTCCGAGCGGGGTGTTCATGTCGGTGAGCAGCGCTGTCGTGGCCACGCCCGAGTCGGTGCCGAGGGCCACCATCGTGCGGGCGAGCTCGCGCGCCTTCTCGATGTCCTGCATGAACGCGCCGGAGCCGAACTTCACGTCGAGCACGAGCGCATCGGTGCCCTCGGCGATCTTCTTGGACATGATGCTCGACGCGATGAGCGGGATCGCCTCGACCGTCCCGGTGACGTCGCGCAGCGCGTACAGGCGCTTGTCGGCGGGGGCGAGCCCGGAGCCGGCCGCGCAGATCACCGCGCCCACGCCCTCCAGCTGAGCGAACATCTCCTCGTTCGACAGGGCGGCGCGCCATCCGGGGATCGACTCGAGCTTGTCGAGCGTGCCGCCGGTGTGGCCGAGGCCGCGCCCGGACAGCTGGGGCACGGCGACACCGAAGGCGGCGACGAGGGGGGCGAGCGGGAGGGTGATCTTGTCACCGACGCCTCCGGTGGAGTGCTTGTCGACGGTGCGCTTGCCGAGGCTCGCGAAGCTCATCCGCTCTCCCGAGGCGATCATCGCGTCGGTCATCACCCGGATCTCGTCGCGCGTCATGCCGTTGAGCAGCACCGCCATCGCGAACGCCGCCATCTGCGAGTCGGCGACGTACTCGCGGGTGTACGCGTCGATCATCCAGCGCAGCGCGTCCTCGGGCACCACGCCCTTGTCGCGCTTGGTGCGGATGACGTCGACGGCGTCGAAGGGCTCGGGGGCGCTCATCGCACGGCCTCCAGATCGCGGGGCCCGAAGGCGTCGGGCAGAACCTCGTCGATCGTGCGGATGCCCGACACGGTCTCCAGCAGCATCCCGGGCAGCGCGAACTCGTTCAGCAGCTGACGGCAGCGGCCGCACGGCATGATCGTGGCGCCCTCCCCGTTGACGCACACGAACGCGACGAGCTGTCCGCCGCCCGACATGTGCAGATCGCCGACGAGCGCGCATTCGGCGCACAGCCCCACCCCGTACGAGGCGTTCTCGACGTTGCAGCCGGACACGATGCGTCCGTCGGTGACCAGCGCGGCCGCGCCCACCCGGTAGCGGGAGTACGGCGCGTACGCACGCTCCATGGCCTCGGTGGCCGCGTGGCGCAGCTCGTCCCAGTCGATGTCCGTCACGTGAGGGGTCACTCCTTGATGTAGGGCTTGCCGGACGCCGCCGGTCCCCGGATCTGACCGGCGAAGCCGGCGACGGCGAGGATCGTGACGACGTACGGGAGCATGAGCATGAATTCGCTCGGGATGGGGGTCTTCAGCACGGTCAGCAGGTTCTGCAGGTTCGTCGCGAAGCCGAACAGCAGGGCGGCGAGGGTCGCCCGGATCGGGTCCCACCGGCCGAAGATGACCGCCGCGAGGGCGATGAAGCCGAGCCCCGCCGTCATGTCCTTGCCGAACTGCGGCACGGACACGAGGGTGAAGTACGCACCCCCGATGCCGGCGATCGCGCCGGCGAGCGAGACGTTCCAGAACCGCGTGGCGTTGACCTTGATGCCGACGGTGTCGGCGGCCTGCGGGTGCTCGCCGACCGCGCGCAGCCGCAGCCCCCACCGGGTGCGGTACAGCGCCCAGGCGACGACGGCGACCGTCACGAACATGAGGTAGACGATGAAGGTCTGGTTGAACAGCACCGGACCGACGATCGGGATCTCGCTGAGCCCGGGGATCTGGATGCGCGCGAAGCGCTCGGGACGGTTGAGCTGCTGCTCGTTGGGCACGAGCAGCGCGCCGTACAGGAATCCGGTGAGTCCGGTGACGAGCACGTTCAGCACGACGCCGACGATCACCTGGTCGACGAGGTAGCGGATCGCGAAGACCGCGAGGACGAGCGAGACCAGCACGCCGCCGATCATCGCTCCGATGAGCCCCACGAAGGGGTTGCCGGTGAGGCTCGACAGCAGCGCCGCGGAGAAGGCGCCCAGCAGCAGCTGCCCCTCGATGGCGACGTTGACGACACCGACCCGCTCGCCGATCACTCCGCCGAGCGCACCGAACACGAGCGGCACCGACAGCGAGACCGCGCCGAAGAGGAGGCTCGGCACCGGGACGAGGCCGTTGGCCCCGGCCCACACCAGGAACGCGAAGATCCCGAGGACGCCGAACGCGATCGTGAGCCACAGCGGCGTCCGCCGGTAGGACCAGGCCTCCCAGAACGCCCACAGCGCGAGGACGAGCAGCACGGCCCACACGAGCCATGAGGTGGGAGCGGTCGGCACCCCGATCTCGGGGAGCGCGAAGGACTGCGACGGGTCGCCCAGCCGGAACGTCGAGGTGCCGTCGCGCGGAGCGAGGCCGAACAGGGCGGCCAGCAGCGCGGTGATCACGGCGAGGACGATGGGCGCCTTGAAGTGCCGCTCGCGGACGACGGCCAGCTGGATCGTGCCGTCGCTGTTCTCCGCCTGGGCGGGGGTGAGCGAGACGCTCATGCGGTCACCGCCTTCTTCGCGGCCTTGGCTCTCGCCTTGGCGGCCTTCTCGGCATCCGTCTTCGGCAGGAAGAACACCGCGCGCAGAAGCGGCGGGGCCGCGATGAAGAGCACGATGAGCGACTGCACGACGAGCACGATGTCGACCGGGATGCCCTGAGCCTGCATCGAGAACGATCCGGCCTTGAGCGCTCCGAAGAGGATGCCCGCCGCGAGGGTGCCCCACGCGCGGCTGCGCCCCAGCAGGGCGACCGTGATCGCGTCGAAGCCGATGCCCGCGTCGATCGTGGCGCCGAACCCGGTGGTCACGGTGCCCTGGATCTGGTTCATCGCGGCCAGGCCCGCCAGGCCTCCGGCGAAGAGCATCGCGTAGATGTACAGGCGCCCCACGTTCATGCCCGCGGCCCGCGCGGCGTGCGGGTTCTCGCCGACGGCGCGCAGCCGCAGGCCGAGGCTCGAGCGCTCGATGAGCCACCACACGAAGACGGTTGCGGCCACCACGACGACGAAGCCCCAGTCCAGCTGCGGGAACTGCGGACCGAGCAGGTCGGGGAACTGCGCGGTCTGCGGCGTCGCGCGCGACTGCGGTTGGTTGGTGTTCGGCGCCTGCAGCAGGCCGGGGGTGCGCAGCATCCACAGCAGCAGGTAGTAGGCGACGTAGTTCAGCATGATCGTGAGGATGACCTCGTGCGCGCCGGTCCGGGCCTTGAGCAGGCCCACGAGACCGCCCCACAGCGCACCGCCGACGATGCCGGCGGCCAGCGTGATCGGGAGGTGCAGCCACAGGGGCAGGTCCAGGTTGAACGCGAACAGCCCCGCGAACATCGCGGCGATGAGCATCTGGCCGCGGGCGCCGATGTTGAACAGGCCGGCGCGGAAGGCGAGCGCGACACCGAGCCCGGCGGCGATGAGCGGCGTCGCGAAGCCCAGCGAGTTCGTGATCGGACGGATCTGGGCGGCGAAGTCGGCACCGCGCGCGTTGAAGATCGCGCCGCGGAACAGCGCCTCGTACCCGCCGACGACGGCGTTCCAGATGGCGACGAGCGTGTCACCCGGCCGCGCGAAGAAGTAGCCGGCGGCCTTCTGCACGTCGGGGTTCGTCGAGGCGATGAGGATGCCGCCGACGATCATGGCCAGCACGATCGCGAGGACCGTCGTCACGGCGCTGCCGCGCAGCAGCTCCTTGAGGAAGATGCCCGAGCGGGTCGGGGCGAACTCACCGGGGGGCGTCGGCGCCGGCTCACCGGTGAGCGGACCGGTCGCCCGGGGGAGCTCGGCATCGCCGGCGGGCGTCGCCGATCCGTCGTCGACGGGCGTCGAACCGCTCATGCGGCCACCTCCGGGTCGGTTGCGCCGGCCATCATCAGGCCCAGCGTGTCTCGTGGCGTGTCGCCGGGGACGATCCCCACCACCGTGCCGCGATACATGACGGCGATGCGGTCGGCGAGGGCGGAGACCTCGTCGAGCTCGGTGGAGACGACGACGATGGGGATGCCCGCGTCACGCGTCTCGATGATGCGGCGATGGATGAACTCGATCGATCCGACGTCGACGCCGCGCGTGGGCTGGGCGACCACGAGCAGCCGGAGCTCCCGGCTCATCTCCCGCGCGATGACGACCTTCTGCTGGTTCCCTCCGGAGAGGGTGCCTGCGGGCGTCTCCGGCCCCTGCGTGCGGATGTCGTACTCGCGGATGCGGTCGCGGGCGAACGCGTCCAGGGCCGCGCGGCGGATCGTGCCCCCGCGGGCGAAGGCGGGGTCCCCCGAGCGGTCGAGGATGAGGTTCTCCGCGACGGAGAAGCCCCCGACCAGGCCGTCCTCCTTGCGGTCCTCCGGCACGAAGCCGACGCCCTCGTCGAGGATGCCGCGGACGCTCTTGCCGACCAGTTCGGTGCCGTTGAGGCTGATGGAGCCCTCGACGCGGGCGGCGAGACCGACGATCGCCTCGACGAGCTCGGTCTGTCCGTTGCCCTGCACGCCGGCGACGGCCAGGACCTCGCCGGGGCGGACGTGGAAGGAGACGCCGTCCACGACGATCGCGCCGGACGGGGTGAGCACGCGCAGGTCCCGCACCTCCAGGCCGCCCTCGCCGAGGCGCGGTGCCTCCTTGTGGACGGTCAGCTCGACGGCGCGTCCGACCATGAGCGAGGCGAGCTCGGCATTGGTCGCGGTGGGCGAGGCCTCTCCGACGACCTTGCCGAGCCGGATCACGGTGATGCGGTCGGCGACTTCGCGGACCTCGCGCAGCTTGTGGGTGATGAAGACGATGGAGGTGCCCTCGTCGCGCAGCTGGCGCATGATCGCCATCAGCTCGTCGGTCTCCTGCGGGGTGAGCACCGCGGTCGGTTCGTCGAAGACGAGCACCTTCGCGTCGCGCGAGAGAGCCTTGATGATCTCGACGCGCTGCTGGACGCCGACGGGCAGATCGCCGACCAGGGCGTCGGGGTCGATCTCGAAGCCGAAGCGCTGGGCGACCTCGCGCACGTGACGTCGCGCGGCGGCGAGATCGAGCCGCCCGAGGGTCTTCGTGTCCTCGTGCCCGAGCATGACGTTCTCGGCGACGGTGAAGACCGGGATCAGCATGAAGTGCTGATGGACCATGCCGATGCCGGCATCCATCGCGTCGCCCGGGCCGCGGAAGTTCTGTGCGACGTCGTCCAGGAGGATCTCCCCCTCGTCGGCGCGGTACAGGCCGTACAGCACGTTCATGAGGGTGGACTTGCCGGCGCCGTTCTCTCCGAGGAGCGCGTGGATCTCCCCCGGCTGGACCACGAGATCGATGTGGTCGTTGGCGACGAGGCTGCCGAATCTCTTCGTGATCCCGCGGAGCTCGAGCTTCATAGATGAACCCTACCTGGGTCGAAATCGGGTGGGGAAGGCGACCGAACGGAACTCGGGGCGAGCAGCCTGCGGCTGCTCGCCCCGAGGGTCGCCGGTCGGATCAGGAGCCGGCGGGAGAGTTCTTCGACTCGACCGTGATGGTCCCGGCGATGATCTCCTCCTGGAGCTTCGCGAGCTCGTCGGTGAGACCGGCCGGCAGCTTCGACTCGAAGTCGTGGAAGCTGGAGAGCTTGACGCCCTCGTTCTTCAGCGTGCCCACGTACGGCGTCGGGTCGAACTCGCCCTTGGCGGCGGCCATCGTCGTGTCGTAGACGGCGACGTCGATCGCCTTCATGATCGAGACGAGGGTGATGTCGGCGACCGACGGGTCGGCGACGGCGAGGTCGCTGTCGACGCCGAGCATGACGGTGTTCTTGCCGCTGTCGGCGATCGCCGCCGCAGCGCTCTGGTAGACGGGGCCGCCGACGGGCAGGATCACGTCGACGCCCTGGTCCAGCACGCCCTGCGCAGTCTGCTTGGCGGTGTCGTTGGCGTCGAAGCCGCCCGTGAACGAGCCCTGCTGCGTCGCGCTGTCCCACCCGAAGACCTGCACGTCGGTGCTCTTGACCTCGTTGTACTTCTTCACGCCGGCCTCGTAGCCGTCCATGAAGACCGCGACCGACGGGATCTGCATGCCGCCGAAGGTGCCGACCTTGTTGACGCCGGCCTGCGCCGACCACGCCGCCGCGGCGTAGCCGCCAAGGTAGGCCGCCTCCGCCGTGTTGAACACGAGGGGCTTGATGTTCGGGGCGTCCGTCTTGCCGTCGAAGTCGGTGTCCGCGAGGTCGTCGATGATCGCGAAGCTGAGGTTCGGGTTGGCGTTGGCCGCCTCGACCGTGGCGGCGGCGAGCTTGAAGCCGACGGCCACGACGAAGGTGCAGCCCTCGGAGATGGCGGTCTGCATGTTGGGCGCGTAGTCGGTGTCGGTCTTGGACTCGAACTCGACGGCCTTGATGCCCAGCTCGGCGACCGCCTTGTCCATGCCGTTCTTGGCGGACTCGTTGAACGACTTGTCGTTCCAGCCGCCCGCGTCGGAGACCAGGCAGGGCTTGAAGCCGTCGACGGCACCGCCTGCGGCGGCCGAACCCGTGCCCGATGCGTCAGGCGCCGAACCGCAGCCGGCGAGAGCGATGATGAGCCCGGCCGCGGCGGTGATGCCGGCGAGCTTCTTGGTGGTCGAGATGGTCAATGCAGCCTCCACATTGATGGGCACGCGGATCTCGCGGGCGCACGCGTTCGAAGTTACAGAGTGTGACAGCCGACGTGCATGCTGCGCCGACCCGTGAGCGGAAATGGTTACAAAGACGCAATCAACGCGACACGGCGCGCGCAGGATGCCCGGCGCACCGCACCGCGCCACCGCGTCCGCCGCGCGGCGACGCGGGTCAGAGCACGTCGCCTCGACCGGTGAGCTTGAGGGCGTCCACGACGCCCTTCACCCGCTGCGCGTGCTCGCTCGTGGTCACGAGGAGGGCGTCCGGGGTGTCGACGACGACGATGTCCTTGACGCCGATGAGGCTGATGACGCGGGTCGTGTGGCTCACGACGATGCCGCTGGCCGCGTCCGAGAGGATGCGGGCGTTCTCGCCGAGGATCGCGAGGTCGTTCTTGCGTCCGCTGGAGTTGAGCTTGGCGAGGCTCGCGAAGTCGCCCACGTCGTCCCAGTCGAAGTGCCCCGGCACCACGGCGAGGCGGCCCTTGTCGGCCGCCGGCTCGGCGACGACGTAGTCGATGGCGATCTTGGGCAGCCGCGGCCAGATGCGGTCGACCGCGGGTCCGCGGCGCTCCCGGTCATCCCACGCC
Source organism: Microbacterium sp. MMO-56 (assembly GCF_037146215.1). NCBI lineage: Bacteria > Bacillati > Actinomycetota > Actinomycetes > Micrococcales > Microbacteriaceae > Microbacterium > Microbacterium sp. MMO-56. The sequence goes on along the minus strand of NZ_JBBCVW010000005.1, from coordinate 125,161 downwards.
TCCGCGAGCTCGATGAGGCCCGCGTGCAGCTCGGGGTTGTTGGCCTCGATCTCGGCCAGCAGCACGTCGGCGCGCGAGATGAACATCCCCGCGTTCCACAGATAGTCCCGGTCGGCGAGGTACGCCTTGGCCGTCTCGAGGTCGGGCTTCTCCACGAAGCGCTCCACGAGCGACGCGTCCCGCGCGCCGTCGACGATGATCTCGCCGCCGCGCTTGATGTAGCCGAAGCCCACCGCGGGCTCCGACGGGGCGATCCCGATCGTGCAGATGTACCCCTCGCGGGCGACCTCCACGGCATCGCGCACGGCGAACTCGAAGACCCGGGTGCCGCGGATCACGTGGTCGGCCGCGAAGGACCCGATGATGACGTCGGGCTCCCGGCGGTGCAGGATCGCCGCGGCGAGGCCGATGGCCGCGGCGGAATCGCGCGGCTCGGACTCGAGGAAGACGTTGCGGTCGGGGATGCCCGGCAGCTGGTCCTCGACGGCCGCGCGATGCGCCCGCCCCGTGACCACGGCGATCCGGTCGGCGCCCGACAGCGGCTCCAGCCGGTCCCACGTGTCCCGGAGCAGGGAGTGCCCCGAGCCGGTCAGGTCGTGCAGGAACTTGGGCGCGTCCGCGCGGGAGAGCGGCCAGAGGCGACTGCCGACGCCTCCGGCGGGGATCACGGCGTAGAAGTCGGCGATGGGAGCTGCCATGGCAGAGAGACTACCCACCCTCCGAAAGAAGGCGGAATCGTGACGTTCTCTCGATATCGAGAGAACTTAGGTTCGCCTTCCTCGCCCGTCCCGCGCACCGCGACCTAGGATGAGAGGGCGCCCGTGTGCGACGCCAAGGGTCCCCCTGCGAGCGGGGTCCCCGGGGCCGATGTCTGCCCCCGCCGTATCGAGGTGTCCGATCACACCAAGGGAGGACGACCGTGTCTGCACCAGCACGTGTCACACCGTCGGTATCCGAGACCACATCCAGAACCCCGCGCGGAACGCTGTACCGCGGCAACGAGGGCATGTGGTCGTGGGTGCTGCACCGCATCACCGGCGTCGCCATCTTCTTCTTCCTGCTCGTACACGTGCTCGACACCTCGCTGATCCGGGTGTCCCCCGAGGCGTACGACGCGGTCATCGGCACCTACAAGAACCCCATCATGGGGTTCGGCGAGGTCGCCCTCGTCGCCGCGATCGTCTACCACGCCTTCAACGGCCTGCGGATCATCGCGGTCGACCTGTGGCCGTGGGCGACGCGCCACCAGCGCCAGCTGTGGTGGACGGTCCTGGGCCTCTGGGTCATCACGGTCGGCGGCTTCGCCGCCCGCCACATCCCGATCGTGCTCTCGAACATCGGAGGAGGTCACTGATGTCCGTGACGCAGGCTCCCGACCTCGCCGCACCCCGTTCCGCGCACCCCCGCAAGAAGGGCGCCAACCTCGAGAAGTGGGGCTGGCTGTACATGCGCGTCTCCGGCGTGCTGCTCGTGGTCCTCATCTTCGGCCACCTCTTCGTGAACCTGATGCTCGGCGAGGGCATCCACGGCATCGACTTCGCGTTCGTGTCGGGCAAGTTCGCGAGCCCGTTCTGGCAGTGGTGGGACGTGCTGATGCTCTGGCTGGCGCTCATCCACGGCGCCAACGGGATGCGCACGATCGTGAACGACTACGTGACCGGTGCGACCACGCGCAAGGTCCTGGTGTGGGCGCTGTGGCTCGCCGCGGGATTCCTGATCCTGCTCGGCACGCTCGTCGTCTTCACGTTCGACCCGTGCCTGGGCATCGAGAACTCCACGACCGAGTGGCTGATCGAGAAGTGCTCGGCGCTCTGACGCCCGACACGATCGCACCGCCGCAGACGAAGCAGAAGACGAAGGCAATCCTGACGTGAGCACACAGCATCCCGAGGCGGTCCTGAAGGACGGCGTCTACTACCACGAGTTCGACATCGTCATCGTCGGAGCCGGCGGCGCCGGCATGCGCGCGGCCATCGAGGCGGGCCCGGGGGCCCGTACGGCGGTCATCACGAAGCTCTACCCCACGCGCTCGCACACCGGTGCGGCGCAGGGCGGCATGGCGGCGGCGCTCGCGAACGTCGAAGAGGACTCGTGGGAGTGGCACACCTTCGACACGGTCAAGGGCGGCGACTATCTCGTCGACCAGGACGCCGCGGAGATCCTCGCCAAGGAGGCGATCGACGCGGTCATCGACCTCGAGAACATGGGTCTGCCGTTCAACCGCACCCCCGAGGGCAAGATCGACCAGCGCCGCTTCGGCGGGCACACCGCCGACCACGGCAAGACCCCCGTGCGCCGCGCGTGCTACGCCGCCGACCGCACCGGCCACATGATCCTGCAGACGCTGTTCCAGAACTGCGTCAAGCTCGGCATCAACTTCTTCAACGAGTTCTACGCACTCGACCTGATCACCGTGAAGGATGCGGACGGCAAGACCCAGGTCGCCGGCGTCGTCGCCTACGAGCTCGCCACGGGCGACCTGCACGTCTTCCACTCCAAGGCCGTCATCTTCGCCACCGGCGGCTTCGGCAAGATCTACAAGACGACCTCCAACGCCCACACCCTCACGGGCGACGGCGTCGGCATCGTGTGGCGCAAGGGCCTGCCCCTCGAGGACATCGAGTTCTTCCAGTTCCACCCGACCGGGCTCGCAGGCCTCGGCATCCTCCTCACCGAGGGCGCCCGAGGCGAGGGCGCCATCCTCCGCAACGCCTCGGGCGAGCGCTTCATGGAGCGCTACGCCCCGACCATCAAGGACCTCGCGCCGCGCGACATCGTCGCGCGCTGCATGGTCAAGGAGGTCCTCGAGGGGCGCGGCGCCGGCCCGCACAAGGACTACGTCTACCTCGACTGCACGCACCTGGGCGCCGAGGTCCTCGAGACGAAGCTGCCCGACATCACCGAGTTCGCGCGCACGTACCTCGGCGTCGACCCGGTGACCGAGCCCGTGCCGGTCATGCCGACCGCCCACTACGCGATGGGCGGCATCCCGACCAACAACGACGGCGAGGTCCTCGCCGACAACACGACCGTCGTCCCGGGGCTCTACGCCGCCGGCGAGTGCGCCTGCGTGTCGGTGCACGGTGCGAACCGGCTGGGCACGAACTCGCTGCTGGACATCAACGTGTTCGGCAAGCGCTCGGGACGCAACGCCGTCGCGTACGTGCAGACCGCGGACTTCGTGCCGCTGCCCGAGGACCCGGCCAAGGAGGTCCGCGAGATGCTCGAGGGCCTGCGCACCAACCAGGGCACCGAGCGCGTCGCGGTGCTGCGCAAGACGCTACAGGAGGAGATGGACGCCAACGCCCAGGTCTTCCGCACGGAGCAGACCCTGACCGACGTCATGGGGACGATCCACGACCTGCGTCAGCGCTACCGGAACGTCCACGTCGACGACAAGGGCAAGCGCTTCAACACCGACCTGCTCGAGGCCGTCGAACTCGGGTTCCTGCTCGACCTCGCCGAGATCGTGGCCTACGCCGCCCGCAACCGCAAGGAGAGCCGCGGCGGCCACATGCGCGAGGACTACGAGAAGCGCGACGACGAGAACTACATGCAGCACACCATGGCCTACCTCACGGGCGACCCGCACTCCCCGGATCCGGAGGACCACATCCGTCTGGACTGGAAGCCCGTCGTGTTCACGAAGAACGAGCAGGGCGAGTTGAACTACCCCCCGATGGAGAGGAAGTACTGATGTCCACCGCCATCGCCGAGCACGACACCGCCGAGACGACGGGGGAAGCCCCGATCCAGTCGTACCTGGTCACCTTCAACATCCGCCGGTTCGATCCCGAGGTCGATGCGGAGCCGCGCTGGGTCGACTACGACGTCGAGCTGTACCCGACCGACCGCGTGCTCGACGCGCTCCACAAGATCAAGTGGGAGGTCGACGGGTCGCTGACCTTCCGCCGCTCCTGCGCGCACGGCATCTGCGGCTCGGATGCGATGCGCATCAACGGACGCAACCGGCTCGCCTGCAAGACGCTCATCAAGGACCTCGACATCTCGAAGCCCATCTACGTGGAGGCCATCAAGGGACTTCCGCTGGAGAAGGACCTCGTCGTCGACATGGAGCCCTTCTTCGCGTCGTACCGCGAGGTGCAGCCCTTCCTCGTCGCGAACTCGAAGCCCGAGGCCGGCAAGGAGCGCATCCAGTCGATCGCCGACCGCGAGATCTTCGACGACACCACCAAGTGCATCCTCTGCGCCGCGTGCACGTCGTCGTGCCCCGTGTTCTGGACCGACGGTCAGTACTTCGGACCGGCCGCGATCGTCAACGCGCACCGCTTCATCTTCGACTCGCGCGACGACGCGGCCGACGTGCGCCTGGACATCCTCAACGACAAGGAGGGCGTGTGGCGCTGCCGCACGACCTTCAACTGCACCGAGGCCTGCCCGCGCGGCATCGAGGTCACCAAGGCCATCGCCGAGGTCAAGCAGGCCGTCCTGCGCCACTGACCCGACCGCCCCGGACCGCCGTCGACGGCGTGACCACCGAGGCATCGATATGCTGACGACGTGAGCCGCCACCCCTCCTCCCCTCCCCGCGCGGCGGAGGCGGCACGGGCCGAGGAGGAGACCCTCCGCGAGCGGTGGGAGGCGCGGCAGAGCGCCCTGCGCGAGCGACTGGATGCGCCGCTGAGCGCGGCGACCGAGATCACCCGCAAGACGCTCGCCCTCTTCCCGGTGCGGGTGTGGCGTCACTTCCTGCAGCACAACGGCTTCCTCCTCGCGGCGGGTGTGAGCTATCAGGCGCTGTTCGCGTTCTTCGCCGTCATCTACGTCGCCTTCGCCGCCGTCGGCGTGTGGCTCGGCGGCAGCCCGGGGGCCGCGCAGGCGCTCATCGACGTCATCAACGGCTACATCCCGGGACTCATCGCATCCCACGGCGGGCTCATCACCACCGACCAGGCGATGGCGATCGCCACCGAGTCGACCGGCGTGCTCGCCGTCACGGGTCTCATCGCCCTCGCCACGGCGATGTGGACGGCGATCGGGTTCGTGACCTTCACGCGTCGGGCGGTGCGCGACATCTTCGGGCTCCCGTTCGACAGTCGCTCCTACCTGCTCCTGAAGGCGCGGGACCTGGTCGCCTCGCTCGCGTTCGGGATCGCGCTCATCCTCGGCTTCTCCATCACGGTGACCGGGACCGCGGCGATCGGGTGGGTGTTCTCCCTGCTCGGCTGGAGCGAGGCGCTCGGTCTCTACCGGATCGGGGCGGGGCTCGCCTCCGTCATCGTGTCGATCGGCCTCTTCTCGGGAGCACTGGCGCTGCTCTTCCGCTTCCTCACGGGGACATCCCTCCACTGGCGGCGGATCTGGCCCGGCGCTCTGCTCGGCGGCGCCGCGATCACGGTCCTGCAGCTCGGTGCGGGACTGCTGCTGCGCTACACGCCCTCCAATCCGCTGCTGGCCACCTTCGCGATCTTCATCGGTCTGCTGCTGTGGTTCCGCGCGATGGGCGTCATCATCCTCGTCGCGTCCGCCTGGATCGCCGTCTCGGCACGCGACGAGGACGAGCCGCTCACGCCGGTCAGCGAGGCCGAGCGCCTGCGCGAGGAGCACGCGGCTCTCCTGCTCGCCGCGCAGGTCCGGCTGCGCACCGCGCGCATCGCGCACGACACGGCCCCCTGGTACCGCCGGCCGCGCACCGGCCGCGCGCTGCGGGAGGCCCAGTCCGAGCTCGCCGAGGTGCAGGCGGCGACGCCCCCACCGCCCGAGCCCCGGGGTCTGCTCCTGGACTGACGTGTCCGCCGCCCTGGTTAGGCTGGTCGGATGCCCCGTACCCTCCGTATCGCCTCGGTGAACGTCAACGGCATCCGCGCCGCCGTCCGGAAGGGCATGGCCTCGTGGTTGGAGGCTGCGGACGTCGACGTCCTCACCCTCCAGGAGGTGCGGGCACAGGCGTCCGACCTGGCCGCGGCCCTGCCCGACTGGCACATCGTGAACGACGAGGCCCTCGCCAAGGGCCGCGCCGGTGTCGCCATCGCCGCCCGCCGGCCGCTCGACATCTGGCGGACCGACCTCGGCGACGCCACCCTCGACACGCGCGGCCGCTGGGTCGAGGCAGACATCGACGTCGACGGGCGGACCGTGACGGTCGTGAGCGCGTACGTGCACACGGGCGAGGACGGGACCGAGAAGCAGGTCGCGAAGTACGCCTTCCTCGATGCGATGACGGCGCGGATGCCCCTGCTCGGCGACCACGCGCTCATCACCGGCGACCTCAACGTCGGGCACCGCACCCTCGACATCCGCAACTGGCGCGGGAACGTGAAGAAGGCGGGTTTCCTGCCCCGCGAGCGCGCCTACTTCGACCGCTTCACCGGTGCGGCGGGCACGACCGTGGAGGGCGTGGACGGCTCGGTGGGCACGGGGCTCGGGTGGGTCGATGTGGGACGCCGCTGGGCGGGCGAGGTCGACGGCCCCTACACCTGGTGGTCGAACCGCGGGAAGGCGTTCGACACCGACACCGGCTGGCGGATCGACTACCACCTCGCCACGCCCGCCCTGGCCGACCGGGTCACCGACTACCGGGTCGTCCGCGCGCCGTCCTGGGACACGCGGTGGAGCGACCACGCCCCCGTCGTCGCCGACTACGCGTTCTGAGCGCGGTCGGGCTCCCGGCCTGCGCTCAATAGACTGGAGCCATGACCAGGCCCCGCCTCTACTCCGGAATGCAGCCGTCCGCCGACTCCCTCCAGATCGGCAACTACATCGGTGCGCTCCTGCAGTGGCGGGACCTCCAGGAGGCCTACGAGGCGTTCTTCTCGGTCGTCGACCTGCACGCCATCACCGTCGCGCAGGACCCCGCCGAGCTCCGTGAGAAGACGCGGCGCACCGCCGCCCAGTACATCGCCGCCGGCATCGAGCCGTCCAAGTCGACGCTGTACGTGCAGTCCCAGGTGCCCGCCCACGCCGAGCTCGCCTGGGTCCTCGGGACGATCACCGGCTTCGGCGAGGCCGGCCGGATGACGCAGTTCAAGGACAAGTCGAGCCGCTACGGCTCGGACGCCACCAGCGTCGGGCTGTTCACGTATCCGATCCTGATGGCCGCGGACATCCTGCTCTACCAGACCGACATCGTCCCCGTGGGCGACGACCAGAAGCAGCACGTCGAGCTCACGCGCGATCTCGCCGAGCGGTTCAACTCGCGCTACGGCACGGCGTTCACGGTGCCGATCCCGGTCATCCAGAAGGAGACCGCGCGCATCTACGACCTGCAGAACCCGACGTCGAAGATGAGCAAGTCGGCCGAGTCGGACGCGGGCGTGCTGTGGCTGCTCGACGATCCCGCCGCCTCCGCGAAGAAGATCATGCGCGCCGTGACGGACAACGACGGCTCCGTCCGCTACGACCGCGAGAGCAAGCCCGGCGTCTCGAACCTCCTGACGATCTATGCGGCCCTCACCGGACGGCAGATCCCCTCCATCGAGGACGAGTACGCCGGTCGCGGGTACGGCGACTTCAAGAAGGGCCTCGCCGAGGTGATCGTCGAGGAGTTCGGCCCCGTGCGGGCGCGCGCCCTGGAACTGCTCGCCGACCCGGCCGAGCTCGACCGTCTGCTGGCCTCCAACGCCGACCGCGCCGCGGAGGTCGCCGACGCGACACTCGCCGACGTCTACGACAAGGTCGGCCTCCTGCGCCGCCGCTGACCCGGCTCGCCGAGCGCGGAACGTGACGGGGCCGCTCAGGCCTCGAAGAACGCCGCGGCGACGCGGCTGAGCGCGAGCAGGTCGGCCGTGCCGGCGAGTTCGCGCGCGGAGTGCATCGACAGGATCGGGATGCCCACGTCGACGGTCCGCACGCCGAGCCGTGTCGCGGTGATCGGGCCGATGGTCGACCCGCACGGCACGGCGTTGTTCGAGACGAACTCCTGCGAGACGACCCCCGCCGCGGCGCACCAGCCGTGCCATGCGGCCGCACCCGCGGCATCCGTCGCATACCGCTGATTCGCGTTGATCTTCAGGATCGGGCCCGACCCCAGCACCGGCCGCACGACCGGGTCGTGCTTCTCGGGATAGTTCGGGTGCACGGAGTGGCCGACGTCGCTGGAGACGCACCACGACGCCGCGAGCGCACGCAGCTGCTGCTCGCGGCTCGCCCCGAGCCCGAGCTGGATGCGCTCGACGACCTCGGCGAGGAACGGCCCGGCCGCCCCCGACCTCGTGGCCGAGCCGACCTCTTCGTGGTCGAAGACCGCCAGCATCGCGATGTCTGCGCCCTCGTCGCCCGCGCTCTCGAGGGCGACGAGCCCCGCGTGCACCGAAGCGAGATCGTCGAGACGCCCGGAGGCGAAGAACACGTCGTCCTTGCCGAACACGGCACCGCGCGCGGAGTCGGCGGTCACGACGTCGTAGCCCCGGATGCGATCGGCGGCGACGCCGGCGGCGTCCGCGAGCTCGGCGAGGAGATCGGCCGAGTCGGCCGCGCCCAGGCCCCACACGGGCTGGGTCTGGGTCTGCTTGTGCAGCGCGAGGTGGTCGTTCGCCTCGCGGTCGAGGTGGATCGCGAGCTGCGGCAGCCGAAGGAGCGGGCCGGTCGCACTCAGGACCTCGGAGCCGTCGTCGAGGACGAGCCGCCCGGCGAGTCTCAGCTCGCGATCGAGCCAGGAGTTCAGCAGGGGTCCGCCGTAGATCTCGACGCCCGCCTGCAGCCACCCCAGGCGCCCCGTGGTTGGCTGCGGCTTGAGCTTGAGGGCGGGCGAGTCGCTGTGCGCCCCGAAGATCCGGAAGGCGGTGTCGGCGGTCGCGCGCGCCGGGACGATCCACGCGATCACCGCGCCGTCGCGGACGACGAGCCGACGCGCCCCCGGCGCGATCGACCAGGGTGCGGCCTCGTCGAGCTCGTGGAAGCCGGCGGCGCGGAGGCGGCGGGCCACCTCGGCGGCGGCATGGAAGCTGGAGGGCGCGGCCGCGACGAAGTCGGCGAGGTCCTCGGCGTGGGCACGGGCGGCGGGAGCGGACATCCCTCCAGGGTAGTTCGCCCCCGAGCACCGGACACGGCGCTCGGGCAAAGCTCAAGCACCGGACACGGCGCTCGGCGAAGCCCAAGCGTCGGACACGGCGCTCGGCGAGGGCTCAGCGGCGGGGGTCGATGCCGATCCGCACGGCGTCGGCTCCGTGCCGCAGGGCGTCGGCGTCGGCGAGCGAGAGGACGGGCTCGACGAGATCCTCGAACGGGCGCGCTCCGCACGCCGCGCGGAGGTACGCGATCGCGTCGACGAGGTCCGTCCCCGTCCCGCGCGGGACGCGCGACACGCGGATGCGGTCCCGGATCGGCGCGCCGGCCGCGATCGGGACGGTCGTGTCGTCGCCCGTGAGCACGACGGCGCCCCCGGCCTCGACGACCGCGAGCACGGTCTCGACGGCCGCGCCGGCTCCGGAGGTCTCCACTGCGACGCGGACGCCGGTGCCGCCGACGGCACGCGCGGCCCGCGCGATGGCACCCTCGTCGCAGGGGTCGACGACCGCGGCGGCGCCGAAGCGGCGTGCCCGGGCTCGGCGCCGATCGTCGGGTTCCGAGACGATGACGCGCGCGCCGCGATCGGCGGCCATCGCGGTCGCCGACAGGCCGCGGAGCCCCGCGCCCGTGACGAGCACGACCGCGCCGTCGAGGTCGACGTCGTCCTCCGCCGTCCGCAGCGCCGCCCACGCGGTCGACGCGGCGCACGCCGCGGGCGCCGCCACCCGCGCGGGCATCCGCTCCCCCACGGCGACGAGCGCCGTCCCGGCGCGCAGGTGCACGTGGGTCGCCACCGTGCCCACGAGCTCCCAATGGCCGCCGATCCGCTCGCGGCCGTAGTGGTGGATGCTCCGGCATCCGGCGAGGGCGTCCGAGCCCTCCGCACCCCGCAGGCACCCGCTGCACGACCCGCAGGCGAAGGCCGTCCCCCAGACGACCCGGTCTCCGAGCAGGACGTCGCGCCCGGTCGCGGCCCGCGCCCCGCCCTCGCCGAGGGCGACGATGCGGCCGACCCCCTCGTGGCCGGGGACGAACGGCGCGGGCACCGCGAGCCCGCCCGTGGCAGCGCGCAGATCCGCGGCGCACGTGGTCGCCAGTTCGACGGCCACGAGCACGTCCCCGGGCGCGAGGACGACCCCGGGGACCGCCATCGTCTCGTAGGGCTCGTCGCGCGCCGTCCACACCCGGGCGAGGGCCGCGGGACGCACGATGATGTCGCGCGCCGCGGCGACGCCGGACGGCGCCGGGGCGGGGGCATGGCGGAGCTTCATCGACGGGTTCTTCGCGACAGGGAGCGGTGGATGCCAGTACTCTTCCATCGCCCGCGCGCCGGGCCGCGCCGCCCGGACCGAGTTCAGCGCATGTTCACCTCCCCGCCGCACGCGTCTCGCCGGTGCGTCGTCGTCCGGTCGCCGGTCAGCCGGAACGTCGCGGGGCTCCGGGGCGGCGCGGGGCTCGGAGGCGGCGCGGGGCGAACGCGGCCAGGAGCGGCACCCCGCTCGCGACGACGAGGATCGTGCCGAGCACGGGCAGGCCCGGCAGCACGAGCGCGCCCCCGACCAGCAGGGCGGCGAACACGACGGCGAGGATCGTCCGGCGCAGCAACGCTTCGAGGCGGTCGAGCCGGAGATCGATCTGGGGCGTGTCCACGGAGAGTCCGCCCCGATCGATCCGGGCTGCGACCGCGTCGATCCGCTGCGGCAGGCCGAGGAGGGTCTTCGCGTAGTCGAGCGCGCCGCTCGCCGCGTCGGCCACGACGCCGCGACTCTCCTCGCGCAGGAGCTTCTGGGCGAACGGCTCGATCGCGTGCCAGACGTTGAACCGCGGGTCCAGCGCGCTGCACACCCCGGAGGTGAGGGAGACCGCCCGCATGATCAGCAGGAAGTCCTCCGGCAGCTGCACCGGCAGGGCCCGCATCGCGTCGCCGAACTCGTCGGCGAACGCCCGCAGCTCGCGCTGGTCGACGTTCTGCAGATCGCCGAACGAGAGGCCGCCGAAACGGGCGAACAGCGCGGTGAGCGCGCGTTCGAGCTCGCTCGTGTCGGCGCCGGGCAGCAGGACTCCGACCTGCTCGATGCCCGCGACGAGCCCCTTCCCGTCGCGGGCGGCGACGGCGATGACCATGCGGCGCAGCCCGGCACGCAGCCCGTCCGGGACCTGCCCCATCATGCCGAAGTCGATGAAGGTGACGGTCCACGTGCGCCCCGCGGCGTCGGGGGCGTGGGGCGTCACGAACACGTTCCCCGGGTGCGGGTCGGCGTGGAAGAACCCGGCACCGAACAGCTGGGTGAACATCGCCTCCGCGAACTCCTGGGCGACGGCGGCGGGATCGATCCCCGCCGCGCGCAGCGCGGCCACGTCGTTCAGCTTGATCGCCGTGACGTCCGACAGGGTGAGCACCCGCCGCGTCGTCCGCTCCCACACCACGGCGGGCGCCGCGACCCGGCGCCCATCGGCGAACAGGTCTGCGAACCGCTCGGCGTTGACCGCCTCGTGCAGGTAGTCGACCTCTTCGCGGCAGGTCGCGGCGAACTCGGCGACGAGGGCCGGGGCGTCGACGCGCTCCGAGACGATCCGGATCCGGCTGAGGCGCGCCGCGATCGTCCGCAGCGCGGCGAGGTCGGTCTCGACCACCTGGTCGATGCCGGGCCGCTGCACCTTGACGACGACGTCCGCGAATCCGGCGAGCGCCTCGTCGTCGACGGCCAGCCGGGCACGGTGCGCCTGACCGAGGGACGCCGCCGCCACCGGCTCCTGGTCGACCCAGGCGTACGCGCGCTCGAGCGGCACGCCGAGCTCGGCTTCGGCGAGAGCCCGGATCTGCGAGAAGGGAACCGCGGGCACCTCGTCCTGCAGCTGCTCCAGCTCGCTCGTCACCTCCGGCGGCAGCACGTCCAGGCGCGACGACAGGAACTGGCCCACCTTGATCATGAGCCCGCCCAGATCGATCGCCAGCACGCGGAATCGTCGCGAGATCCGCTGGAGCCGCGCGACGCGGCCGCGTTCGGCGAAGCGCCGGAGTCCGACGCGCGGCAGCACGAGCTCGAACCACCACGTCGAGACCATGACGCCCGTCGCGAATCGGACGATGCGGTCGTACCGAGCGCGCGAGGGCGCCCGTGCGGGGCCGGACGCGGAGGGCGTCCGGCTCGCCGTCGTCATCCGGTCAGCCTTCGGCGAGGATCGCGTACAGCTTGCGCCGCGCCTCGTCGATGATGTCGACCGCGCGCTGCACCTGCTCGGGAGAGCCGATCCGCCCGACCTGCATCGCCGCCTGCGCCAGCCCGGCGCCGGCCTTGGGCAGCGCGCCGAACCCCGGCCCGTCGGCGCGGGAGTCGCCCGCATCCGCGGAGCCGGATGCCGCCTCCGGCGTACGCCACGGCGCGGGACGGTCGGATGCCTCGGCGCGCCCCGCCTCGGTGATCGAGTACGTCTTGCGGCCGCCCTCCTCCTGCACCTCGACCATGCCTTCGTCGGTCAGCAGCTGCAGGGTCGGATAGACCGAGCCGGGGCTCGGCTTCCAGGATCCGCCGCTGCGCTCCTCGATCTGCTGGATGATCTGGTAGCCGTGCATCGGGCTCTCGGCGAGGAGGGCGAGGATCGCCACGCGGACGTCGCCGCGGCCCATCCGCCCGCCGCTCTTGTGGGCGAACGTCGCGCCCACGCCTTGCTCGAAGTTCTGCTTCAGCTGCCCGAGGGCGTCGAACAGGTCGTTCATCCCCGCGCCGCCGAAGCCGCCGAATCCGCCTCTGCCGTCCCCGGATCCACCGGCTCCGAATCCGCCGAATCCCTGTCCACCGTACGAACCGCTCATGAGAACCTCCATCGATCGTGAACGATACTCAACGATATATCGCCGATATGTCGCCGACGCCGTGAGTTTCCCGAGAGTGCGACCTCGCGTCGCCCGTTCAGCGCCCGTGCGCCTCGAGGGTGCGCAGCCACAGCTCGCCGATCGTCGGGTACGCGGGGACGGCGTGCCACAGGCGCGCCAGCGGCACCTCGCCGACGATCGCGATCGTCGCGGCGTGGAGGAGCTCGGCCACGTCGGGACCGACGAGGGTCATCCCGACGACGACCTGGCGGCCCTCGTCGACGACCGTGCGGGAGGTCCCGGTGTAGCCCTCGGCGTGCGTCGCGGCGCCCGCGACGGCGCCGAGATCGACGTCGAGGACGCGCACGTCGATGCCTTCCGCGCGCGCCTGCGCCGCCGTCCGCCCGACGGCGGCGACCTGCGGCTCGGTGAAGACGACCTGCGGCACGGCCGTGTGGTCGGCGGTCGCGACATGCCGCCCCCACGGACCGTTCTGCACTCCGGAGCCGTCGGCGCGGGCGACGATCACATCGCCCGCGGCGCGTGCCTGGTATTTGCCCTGATGGGTGAGCAGGGCCCGGTGGTTGACGTCGCCGACCGCGTAGAGCCAGTCGGTGCCGCCGACGCGCATCGTGTCGTCCACGCGCACCCACTCGCCGGGAGCGAGCCCGACGGTCTCGAGGCCGAGGTCCGCGGTGCGGGGCACCCGGCCCGTCGCGACGAGGATCTCGTCCGCGACGACCTCGGATCCGTCGCCGAGGGCGAGCGTCACGCCGGCGTCGCCGCGGCGGACCGCGGTGACGTCGGTGCGCAGCCGCACCTCGACGCCCGCCTCCCGGAGACCGGCGGTGACGGCGTCGCCGGCGAGCGGGTCGAGCCCCCCGAGCAGGCCGGACCGCGCGATCACGGTGACGCGCGTGCCGAGCGAGGCGAACGCGGTCGCCATCTCGCACGCGACGACCCCGCCGCCGAGGATCGCCAACGACGCCGGCACATCGCGGACGCCCGTCGCCTCGCGGCTCGTCCACGGCGCGGCATCCGCGAGGCCGGGGATGTCGGGGAGGAGCGCGGCCGAACCCGTGCAGAGGGCGACCGCGTGACGGGCGCGCAGCACCCGTTCCGCCCCATCAGCGGCCTCGACCCGCACCGTCCGCTCGCCGTCGAGGCGGGCATGCCCGCGTACCAGGTCGATCCCCGCCTGACGGAGCCAGTCCACCTGGGAGTCGTCGCTCCACTCGTGCACCATCGCGTCGCGCGCCCGCAGAGTCGCCGCGACGTCGACGCCGCCGGTCACCGCGGCGGCGGCCCCGGGGACGGCGCGGGCGGCGCGCAGCGCGGCGACCGGACGCAGCAGCGTCTTCGAGGGCATGCACGCCCAGTACGAGCACTCCCCGCCGACCAGTTCGCTCTCGACGATCACCGCGGTCAGTCCGCCCTGCACGGCCCGGTCGGCGACGTTCTCGCCCACGGGGCCCGCACCGATCACGATGAGGTCGTACTCCGAGGCATCCGTGGGGGTATCCGGCGTGACATCCATGGGTGAACCTTTACCCGACTGTGACGTCGTATGCCAGCCCCCGAGACGATGTCGGAGGCATGTGGTTTGCTGGGAGACCCTTGATCTGGAGGATCCATGGCGATCGAATTCCGCTCCGTCACGAAGCGATTCGCCGACGGCACCGTCGCCGTGGACGACTTCAGCCTCGTGCTGCCCGCGCACCGGACCACGGTCTTCGTGGGGTCGTCCGGGTGCGGCAAGACGACTCTCCTCCGGATGATCAACCGGCTCATCGAGCCGACGAGCGGCGAGATCCTGATCGACGATGCGCCGATCCGCGACCGCGATCCGGTCCAGCTGCGCCGGGGCATCGGCTACGTGCTGCAGAACGCGGGGCTCCTCCCCCATTTCTCGGTGCTCGACAACGTCGCGACCGTGCCGGTGCTGCAGGGCACCCCGAAGCGGCAGGCGCGCGAGCGCGCGCTGGAGCTGCTCGACATCGTCGGGCTCGACCGCGCGCTGGCCGACCGCTACCCGCGTCAGCTGTCCGGCGGGCAGCAGCAGCGCGTCGGCGTCGCCCGCGGTCTCGCCGCCGACCCCAACATCCTGCTCATGGACGAGCCCTTCGGCGCGGTCGACCCGATCGTGCGCAGCGAGCTGCAGACCGAGACCCGCCGACTGCAGCGCGACCTCGAGAAGACGGTCGTGTTCGTCACCCACGACATCGACGAGGCGTTCCTGCTCGGCGACCAGGTCGTCATCCTCGAGAAGGGCGCGCACATCGCCCAGGTCGGCACGCCCGACGAGATCATCGAGAACCCGGCGAGCGAGTTCGTCGCCGAGTTCGTGGGGGTCGAGCGCGGCGCCCGCGCCCTCCGCCGCAAGCGCACCGAGCGGGGAGTCGTGCTCGTGGACGCGGCCGGGCGCACGCAGGGCGTGCTCGTCGAGGACGCGGCGGAGACGACCGCCCGGGATCTGTCGGGAGAGAGCCGGACGTGAACTGGGTCGTCGACAACCTCGACCTCATCGGCGAGCTCACGGTCGCGCATCTGCGCCAGAGCATCATCCCGATCGTGCTCGGATTCCTCATCGCGATCCCCGTCGGCTGGCTCGCGTGGCGGTACACGTCCTTGCGCGGACCCGTGCTGACGACGATCGGGCTGCTCTACACCGTGCCCTCCCTGGGCCTGTTCGCCCTTCTCGCCGCGCTCGGGGTCCCGTACCTGTCGGAGACGAACCTGATCGTGGCGCTGACCATCTACGGGGTCGCGATCATGACGCGCTCGGTCACCGACGGGCTCGACTCCGTCGACGCGGCGACCCGCAGCGCCGCGATCGCCGTCGGCTACGGACCGTGGCGCCGCTTCTGGACCGTCGACCTCCCCCTGTCGGGCCCCGTGCTGCTCGCCGGGCTCCGCGTCACGGCGACCTCGACGATCTCGCTCGCCACGGTCGGCATCCTGATCGGCGTGCAGAACCTCGGCTACCTGTTCACCAACGGCTTCCAGCGGCGCATCGTGCCCGAGATCCTCGCGGGCGTCGTCGCCGTCGTCGTCATCGCGCTCGTGATCTACCTCCTCCTGGTCGTCGCGGGGCGCGTCCTGATGCCGTGGATGCCGCGCCGCTCCCTGACCCGCCGCGAACGCGCCGCCGCGCGCGCCCGGCTCGCGGAGGGCGCCGCATGAACGTCTTCGCGGAGGCCCTCGCCTGGATCTTCTCCCCCGACCGGCTGGCCGGGTCGCTGCCGCTGTCGGCCGCGATCGGCCAGCACCTCGCCTTCACGTTCGGGTCGGTGGCGATCGCCGCGATCATCGCGATCCCGGTGGGGTGGCTCATCGGGCACACGGGGCGCGGCCGCGAGATCGCGGTCGCGCTGTCGGGCGCGGCACGCGCGCTGCCGTCGCTGGGGCTCGTCGTGCTCCTCGTCCTCGTCCTCGGAGTGACCCTCAAGACCGAGGCGGCCGTCGTGTCGTTCGTGCTCCTGGCGATCCCCTCGATCCTCGCGGGCGCCTATGCCGGGTTCGAGGCGATCGATCGCACCGTGATCGACGCCGGTCGCGCCGTGGGGATGACGCCGTGGCAGATCCTCTGGAAGATCGAGGTGCCCCTCGGCCTGCCGCTGCTCATCGGCGGGCTGCGCTCGGCGACCCTGCAGGTGGTGGCGACGGTCACCATCGCCGCGTACGTCGGGCTCGGCGGTGTCGGATACTTCATCATCCAGGGCATCCAGATCCGCAGCTTCCCGCAGATCCTCGGATCGTCCCTCGTCGTGGTCGTCCTCGCCCTCCTGCTCGACGGCGTGTTCGCGCTCGTCCAGCGGCTCGTCGTCCCCCGGGGCGTCGCCGGGCGCGCCGCCCGTCGATCCGCCGTCCCGACCGCGCCCGCCGCGGCGTCCTGATCCCTCCCTCTTCCGCACCGCACAGCACCCTCAGAAAGGCACACCATGTCCCGCATCCGCACCCGCATCGCCGCCGCCCTCGGGGCCGCGACCGTCGCCGCCCTCGCCCTCGCCGGCTGCTCCTCCTCCGACCCGCTCACGGGCGGAGGCGGCGCATCGGAGACCCCGGCGTCGGGCACGATCGTCATCGGCTCGCAGGCCTACTACTCGAACGAGATCATCGCCGAGATCTACGCCCAGGCCCTCGAGGGCGCCGGCTTCACCGTGGACCGCCAGTTCACGATCGGCCAGCGCGACGCCTACATCCCGCAGCTGGAGAGCGGCGCGATCCAGCTGTTCCCCGAGTACACCGGCAACCTGCTGCAGTTCTTCGACAAGGACACGACGGCGACGACCTCGGACGACGTCTACGCCGCGCTCAAGAAGGCGCTGCCGGAGGGCCTCACGGTCCTCGACCAGTCCCCCGCGACCGACCAGGACTCGTACAACGTCACGGCGGCGTTCGCGAAGGAGCACAACCTGAAGAGCATCGCCGACCTGGCCGCCGTCCCGAACCTGACGCTGGGCGGTGCGCCCGAGCTCGAGGAGCGTCCCTACGGGCCGAAGGGCCTCAAGGACAAGTACGGCGTCGACGTGAGCTTCAAGGGCACCGCCGACACGACCGTCGACGAGCTCGTCGCGGGCGGCATCCAGATCGCGAACGTCTACAGCGCCGACCCGCGCATCCAGACGGACGACCTGGTGACCCTCACCGACCCGAAGGGGCTGTTCCTGGCATCCCACGTCGTCCCGGTCGTCAGCACGTCCGTCTCGGGTGAGATCGCCGACGTCATCAACAAGGTGAGCGCGGCCCTGACGCCGGAGGGTCTCGTCGCCCTCAACGTGCAGTCCACGGTCGACCAGAAGTCCTCGAAGGACATCGCCGCGCAGTGGCTGAAGGAGAACAACCTCAGCTGACGCACGGGAGAGGGCCCCGGCATCCTCGCGGACGCCGGGGCCCTTTCGCGTTCCCCCGGGCCCGTCGCCCCGCGCGCGGTCGCGCCCCCGCCCCCGCCCGGGGTTCCGCCCCGGGTTCCGCCCGGGTTCCCCGTCGGGTTCCGCGTCGGGTTCCGCCCCGGGTTCCGCGTCGGGTTCCGCCCCGGGTTCGGCCCCGCGACACCTGCCGAGTGTCCACCACACGCGGTCGCCACACCCCCGCGCGCCGCGCGTCGTGGACACTCGCCCCCCGGACTGGCCGCCCGCGCCCCCGTCCCGCGCCCCGCCCCGCGCGCGTGGTCGCCCTCTCGCCCCGGGTTCGGCCCCGCGACATCCGCCGAGTGTCCACCACACGCGGTCACCGCACCCCCGCGCGCCGCGCGTTGTGGACACTCGGCAGGTGGGGACGGGGGCGCGGGGCGAGGCGCGGGGGGCGGGGGGCTAGAAGGCGTGGAGGTCGGCGCGCAGGCCGGCGCCGGTGTACTCGCGGCGCAGGATGCCCCGACGACGGAGCACGGGCACGAGCTCGTCGAGCGTGCGGTGGACCGTCACGGGGTGCAGATCCCCCCACAGCAGGACGCCGTCGTTGCCCCACTCGCCGAGCTCCTCGACGAGGTCGGCGAACTCTTCCGCCGTCCCGACGAACCCGGAGCGATCCGAGATGCGACCGAGCCGAGCGAGGGCCGTCAGGTGGGCGCGCAGCGGCGTGGCCGAGACGTCGCGGTCGCCGGTGAGACGTCGCAGCGACCCCTGCGACACATGCTCGCCGAACAGCGCGGCCGGCAGCGGCGCATCCAGCTCGAGCGCGGTGAGGTCGGTCTCGAGATCGCTCGACTGACGCTGCGCGATCGTGCGGAGCACCTCGTCGGTCGGCGACGCGGATGCCGCCACGAGACGGTCCGCCTCCTCCGGCGACGAGACGATCACCGGCTGGATCGCGAACATGATGCGGATGTCCGACGGCGCGCGACCGCGATCGACGGCGGCTGCGTGGATGCGGGCCCGGTACTCGCGCACGCTCTTCTCGTTCAGCGGAGCGAGGGCGAGCTGGATGTCGGAGTTCGCCCCGGCGAACGCCAGGCCGCGGCCCGAACCCCCGGGCGAGGCGACGACGGGCGCGCCCCGCTCGAAGGGGATCGCATTGAGGGGACCGTCGAACGCGTAGTGCTCGCCCCGGTGACGCACCGCGTCCAGACGCGTGCCGTCGGCGTACACGCCGGATGCCGGATCCCGCACGAGCGCGCCGTCACCCCACGAGCCCCACAGCTCGCGCAGGGACCCGAGCCATTCCTCGGCCCGGTCGTAGGCGGCGTCGTGCCCGAGCGGCGGCGCGGCGGAGAAGTGCCGGGCGCTGCCCGTGTCGGTGACGACGTTGAGCCCCAGCCGGTCGCCGCTCAGGTGCTGCAGTGTCGCGAACTGCCGCGCCGCCGTGTACGGCAGGTACGCGGCGGGATTGACCGTCGGGATCACCCCGAGGTGACTCGTCGCCTGGAACAGGTACGGCGCCAACAGCAGGGGGTCGTGCTTGGGCCCGCCGAACGCGTGACGCACGCGGAGGTCGATCGTCTCGGACGAGCCGAGCGACGGGGCATCCTCGATCAGGACGAAGTCGAACCCCGCGCGCTCGAGTTCGCGGGCGGACTGCTGGTACAGGTCGGGACGCGTCCAGTCGTAGTCCCAGTCGAGATACGGATGCCCCCACCCGTGCGGGCCGAACCCGCGCGCGAGGAACCAGCCGAAGTGCTGCGGACGCGCCGAGCCCGCGCTCACGCGACCACCGCGACGTCGACGGATGCCGCCACCGCGAGTGCGCGAGCGAGGTCGTCGATAAGGTCGTCGGCGTCCTCGATGCCGATCGAGACGCGGAGGGTGCCGTCGAAGACGCCGACCGCCGCGCGCTCCTCGGCGCTGAGCGTCGCGTGCGAGGTCGACGCCGGATGCAGGACCAGGGAGCGCACGTCGCCGAGGTGCGTCATGTGGGTGAAGACGTCGAGCGCCTCGACGAGCCGCCGGGCGGCAGCGGCGCCGCCGCGGACCGTGAAGCTGAACACGGAGCCGTACCCGTCCGGCAGCTGCTGCGCCGCCAGCGCATGGTCACGGTGCGCGGGCAGGCCCGCGTAGTCGACGGCGGCGATCTCGGGACGGCCGTCCAGCCACTGCGCGACGGCGAGCGCGTTCGCGCTCTGCCGCTCGACCCGCAGGCTCAGCGTCTCGATGCCCTGTCCGATGAGGAAGGCGTTGAGCGGCGACGGCGTGGGCCCGAACCGAGGGGCGACGCTCTCGCGGGCGTACGCGATCCGCGCGTCGCCGCCCACCCGATCGGCGATGCTCGCCCCGACGCGACCGGGGGCCACGAGGTGCGGGAAGATTGCTCCGGAGCGCGCGGCGTCGAAGCGGCCGCTGTCGACGATCGCGCCCCCGAGGACGCTGCCGTGGCCGGCGAGGAACTTGCTCGCGGAATGGACGACGACGTCGGCGCCGTGCTCGAGGGGACGCACGAGGTAGGGCGTGGCGAACGTGTTGTCGACGATCAGCGGGATGCCGTGGCGGTGGGCGACCTCGGAGATCGCCGCGATGTCGATGAGGCGATTCGCGGCGTTGGAGATCGACTCGGCGAACAGCGCGCGGGTCTCCGGGCGGATCGCCGCCTCCCAGGCATCCGGATCGTCGATGTCGTCGACGAAGCTCGACGCGATCCCGAGTCGCGTCAGGTTGTCGCGGAACAGCCCGCGCGTGCCTTCGTAGATGTGCGTGGACGACACGATGTGCTGGCCGGCCTCGAGGAGGGCGAGGATCGCGACGGTCGTCGCCGCCTGGCCGCTCGCGAGGAGCAGCGCCTGGGATCCGCCCTCGAGCGCGGCGAGGGTATGCTCGACGCTCTCGACCGTGGGGTTGCCGATGCGCGTGTACGCGTAGCCCTGGCCCTCGCCGAAATGGGCGGCCGCGCTCTCGTACTCGTCGAACTCGAACCCCGCGGTCAGGTAGATGGGCGTCGCTCGCGCGGTGGGCGCCGCCCCCGGCGCGCGCTCGTGCACCTGCCGTGTCGTGAATCCGCGCCTGGCCATCGTCCGTCCCTCCCGCGAGCGCGCCGTCCCGCGCGTCACCGGACCCATCGTCGCGGTGGGCGCCCGATCGGCGCCAATCACGTGTCGCCGTGTGACGGGCGCGCTCAGCGGGCGCGGACGACGGGCACGCCGAGCCACTCGCCGAGGTCGTCGATCTCGGCATCCACCATCTCGCGCTCTTCGGGGTCGAGGTCGACCAGCTCGTGCACGGCGGTGACGACGAGGTTCTCCTTCTTCTTGTCGAGCTCGGCGTCGAGCAGGCCCACGAAGCGGTCGCCGACGAGGATCGGATGCGCGAAGTAGCCGTACCGGCGCTGCGCCTTCGGCTTGAACTGCTCGAGGACGAACGTGAAGTCGAACAGCTCGCTCAGGCGCGGACGGTCGAAGATCATCCCGTCGTAGGGGTTGAGGACGGCGACACGGCCGCCCGGATCGTCGTCCAGGGCGGCGAGCGCCGCGGGATCGACGCGCCAGGTCCACGCCGACCCTTCGACGCGCGCGGGCTCCCCCGCCGCACCGACGGGGGTCCAGGGCGATCGATGGCGGGCGATCCCCGCCGCCTGGAGGCGACGCTCGTCGAGGATCGCGCCGGCCTCGTCGTGGTCGAGCACGGGAACGCCGGCGTATGCGCGCTCTCCGAGCTCCCACACCCGCTGACGGCCCTGGCGCGCGACGATCGCCGCCTCGCCGGTGATCGCCAGCAGATCGAGCATCCGAGGCACCTGGTTCGACCCGTACCAGCCGCTCTCGTCGCCGTGGGCGACCTGGCTGGTGTCGGGGATCTGCGCGGCGAGCATCGGCCCCTCCGCGCGCAGGCGGGCCAGGACATCCCGCCGGAACGCGGCGTTGGCCTCCAGCCAGCCCGCCGCCCGGGCGCGGAAGACATAGCCGCGCATCCGGGCCAGCGTCGCCGGGAGCAGGGACGCCGCGCGGAAGTGCCCGTCGAACTCGAAGAGCTGCCGGTCGTCCTCGACCGCCTTCGTCAGCTGACCCGGCTCGTACCCCCACCCGATGCGGGCCCACGGGACGGCCTGTTCGGCGGGGGCGATGGTGGCGGTGGGGTCGATCTTGATCGCGCCGAGCTGCTCGGCGACCTCGACGACATCGCCCGGGCGATCCGCGTCGAGCAGCTGTGCGCGGACCGCGATCCGGCGCGCCTGTTCGCGGGTGAGCTCGTGCATGCCCGCGACCCTACCCATCCCCACCCCCAGCGCGGTCCCACCGGCGCAGCGCACGCTCCGCCAGGAAGGTCAGCCAGCGAGACGGCTCCCCCGGCGGGACGTCGTGCTCCACCCAGGTGTCGCCGCCGAAGCGCGCCTCCTGGCGCCAGCGTCCGTCCGCCCCGCGGCGCGCCCGCAGCCGCTCCACGGCCTCGCGCGCGCGGTCGTCGGGCGGTGTCCCGTCGACCTCGGCGGCCTCGGTCAGGTGATCGACCGCCTTGAGCAGGGTGAACGGGGCCCGATACGGCCACACGACCAGGTCGGCCCACGCTCCCACCCGCTCGCCGGTCGAGGCGCGGTAGCGCAGGCGGCGCTCGAGCAGGTATTCCTCGCCGCGGTGACGCGCCTCGCGCACGGAGGCGTCGCCGGTCATCCGTTCGTAGGCGAGCAGCCCGCGCACCGCGTTGATCGTCGAGTGGAACGACGACCGCACCGATCCCTCCACCCACTCGCAGTTCCACCCTCCGTCGGCCAGCGCGTGGTCGGGGAACCACGCGGCGAGGTCGGTGACGTCGGCGCCGAGCCAGGCACCGTTGGCGAGCGTCATCGCGTTGATGCAGACGTCGACCTCGCCGCCCCAGTACGGCAGGTCGTCGTACTCCCAGCGGGAGTGGGCACCGAGCAGGTCGGCGGTCCCGGCGAGGGCCCCCGCCTCGAGGCCGCCCTCGCGCAGCATCGTGAGAGTCCAGGTGGTCGCCGTGTACGGCTGCTCACCCGGAGCCGGGTGGTGTGTCATCCCCGCGGGGAAGAAGGCACCCCCGGCCCATTGGCCGTCGGCGTCCTGGTGCGACAGGAGTGCGGCGCCGTGGCCCTCGGTGGCGATCCGACCACGCGTGGCCCGCCACACACGCGCCGGCTCGCCCGCCAGATCCCGCTCGACCTGCCATCGCAGCATCGGGTCGGAATCGCGCAGCCACGCGAGGACGGCGTCGTCGGTCATCGCCCCGGGCCGGGCCCCACCGCCCCGACGCCGGCCGGATCGCGCACCGGCAGCAGGTCGCTGTCGACGGCGCGTCGGTCGTCGAACACGACGCAGTCTCCGCGGTAGTGCGCCTGGCCGGCCTCGGCGAACCAGCCGAGGATGCCCCCATCGAGCTGCCAGGCGTCGATGCCCTCGTCACGGAGGACGAGCGCCGCCTTCTCGCAGCGGATGCCGCCGGTGCAGTAGCTCACGACGGTCTTGCCGACCAGGGCGTCGCGGTGTCGCGCCGCGGCATCCGGGAATTGGGTGAACCTGTCGATGCCCCAGTCGACGGCGTTCTCGAATCCGCCCTCGTCGATCTCGAAGGCGTTGCGCGTGTCCAGGAGCACGACCTCGCGGCCCGCGTCGTCGTGTCCCTGGTCGAGCCAGCGCCGGAGCGTGGCGGGGTCGACCGCCGGTGCCCGGCCCCGGCCCGGAGCGATCGCGGGACGATCCATCCGGATGATCTCGGCTTTCAGCTTGACGAGCATCTTGCCGAACGGCTGCGTCGCCGACCAGGTCTCGCGGGTGCGCAGCGCGGCGAATCGGGGGTCGGCACGGAGGGCGTCGACGAAGCCGCGGACCGCGTGCCCGTCACCGGCGAGGAACAGGTTGATGCCCTCCTCGGCGAGGATGACCGTTCCGCGCAGCCCCGCGTCGAGAGCGCGCCCGCGCAGCACCGGACGCAGCTGCGCGGCATCCGGCAGGTGCGTGAACAGGTACGCCGAGACGTTCAGGACGGAGAGAGGTCGGGCGTCGGACACCGCCCCAGCCTAGGCCGCGGCGCCGACAGCGGGCATCCTCACATGTCCGCGGGCGTCCACTCCGAGACCTCGTCGAGCTCGGCGACCTCGTCGGCGGTGAGATCGACCCGGCCGCCGTCCAGGAGCGCCTCGACCTGGTCCAGACGCGAGGCGGACGCGATGGGTGCTGCCACGGTCGGCTTCGCCCGCAGCCAGGCGAGGGCGGTCGCGGCGACCGAGACGTCGTGGGCCTCGCCGATCCGCTCGAGCACCTGGATGATCTGCAGGCCCTGCGGGGTGGCGTACGAGGCCGCCGCCTCCGCCCGCGGGCTGTCGTGCCCCGCGACGTCCGTCGAGCGATACTTGCCCGTCAGGAACCCCTTCGCGAGCGCGAAGTACGGCACCAGCGAGAGACCGAACTCCTCGGCGACGGGGACGATGTCGTCCTCGGTCTCCCGGTGGACGAGGTTGTAGTGCGGCTGGATCGCCACCGGCTCGGCGACCCCGAGGTCACGGGCGATCCGCACCCACTCACGGATGCGGTCGGCGGAGTAGTTCGAGACGGCCGTGTAGCGCACGAGGCCGTCCGCGACGAGGCGGCCGAAGGCGGCGACGGTCTCTTCGAGGGGCGTCTCGGCATCGTCGAAGTGCGCGTAGTACAGATCGATTCGGTCGACGCCGAGCCGATGCAGGGATGCCTCGGCCGCGGCGCGCACGTTCGCGGCGGACAGCCCCCTGTACTGCGGGTGCTGGCTCACCTTGGTGGCGACGGTGACGCCCTCGGGCTTGCGGCTGGCCAACCACTCCCCGATGATCGTCTCGCTCTCGCCGCCGGTGTGCCCCGGCGCCCACGCGCTGTAGGAGTCGGCCGTGTCGATGAAGTCGCCGCCGCCGGCGCGGAACGCGTCGAGGACCGCGAAGGACGTGTCGCGGTCGGCCGTCCAGCCGAACACGTTGCCGCCGAGGGCCAGGGGGAAGACGTCGAGATCACTGCTGCCGATGCGGGTCATACTGCGATCCAACCACCCCACCCCGCCCCTTGTTCCGCGCGCCTCCCGCCGCCCGCGCCCGCCGCGCCCGCGAGAAACCACATCGCGCTCGAGAAACCACGCCCCTGAGTGTTTCTCGCGACGGTGGTGGTTTCTCGGCGGCGAGGGAGGGGCGCAGCGGCGTGGGGGACGCGTAGGGTGGCGGGGTGAGTATCGGGAACGGCCCCCGACGTGCGGGCCAGAGGGAGGTCGTCGGCGGATCCTTCGCCGACGAGAGGTGATCGCGCCCCGGCGCCGTGAGCCGCGTCATCGACGCGCCCGGCGCCGATCGTCGTCCCCGACTTTCCCCCGCGGATGCGCCGTGGCCCGATGCCGGGCCACGTCCTGACCCTCGGCCGCCGCGCGCGGCCGGCGACGGCGCAGCATCCGCCTCTCTCCTCATGAAAGGCCTGCCCATGCTTCCCCTCACCGAGGCGCAGATCCGTGCGTCCCTCATCAACGTCACCCAGTCCGAACGCCGCAACCTGACGCTCCCCGCCGACCCCGCCGACGTCACGTGGGAGGCGATCGACTTCTACGGCGTACGGGATCGCAAGCTCGCCCTCGTCGGCTACGTCGTCGCGGAGCTCGACGGCGTCGCGACCGGCCTCCTGCTGCGTCAGGCGGAGTCGCGGCCCCGCGGGCGCGCGCAGTGCTCCTGGTGCGCGGACATCCACCTCCCCAACGACGTGCTGCTGTTCACGGCGAAGCGCGTCGGCGATGCGGGGCGGCGGGGTGACACCGTCGGGACGCTGGTGTGCGACCGCTTCCAGTGCAACCTCAACGCGCGCAAGCGTCCGCCGGTGGCCTACGCCGGGTTCGATGCGGATGCGGCGCGGGATGCCCGTGTCGCGGCCATGCGCGAGAACGTCACCGCCTTCGTCCGCGCCGTCCGCGACGGCCGCTGACGCGCCCGTCCGCGCCTCGAGACCCCGTCGGCCCGTCGAGACCCCGTCCGCGCGTCGAGACCCCGGGCGACACCCGCGGTCTCGACGCCGCGACGCGGTCTCGACGGCAGGGGGCGCGACGCGGCGGGCGGGGGCGACGCGGCGGGCGACCCGGATGCATGCGGCGGAATGGATCGGGGAGGCGTAGCGTTGGCACCACCATGGAACGCTTCGGAACCCTCTCCTTCGGCCACTACGGGCCTCTCGGCGGCGGACGCGAGCTGACGGCCGGCGACATGCTCCACCAGGCGATCGATCTCGCCCAGGGGATGGATGACCTCGGCGCGAACGGCTTCTACGTCCGCGTTCACCACTTCGCGCGGCAGCAGGCCTCCCCCATGCCGCTGCTCGCGGCGGTCGCGGCGAAGACCGACCGCATCGAGATGGGCACCGGCGTCATCGACATGCGCTACGAGAACCCGCTCTACCTCGCCGAGGAGGCGGCCGCCGTCGACCTCATCTCGGACGGGCGACTCGCCCTGGGCGTGAGCCGGGGGTCACCCGAGACGGTCGTCCGCGGCTACGAGGCCTTCGGCTACACCGGCGCCCAGGACCCGCGCGGCGCCGACCTCGCCCGCGAGCACATGGAGGCCTTCCTCCGCGCGATCGACGGTGAGGGCATCGCCGAGCGCGACGCGAACTCCCCGTTCGGCGGCGGATCGGGCCTGCAGCGGATCGAGCCGCACTCCCCCGGCCTGCGCTCCCGCGTCTGGTGGGGCGCAGGATCGCGCGACACCGCGGAATGGGCCGGACGCATGGGCCTCAACCTCATGTCCTCGACGCTCGTGACCGAGGCGGACGGCCGCCCGTTCGACATCCTCCAGGCCGAGCAGATCGACCGGTTCCGCGCGGCGTGGGACGAGGCCGGCCACCCGGGCACCCCGCGCGTCTCGGTGAGCCGCTCGGTCTTCCCCATCACGACCGCCGAGGACGAGCTGTACTTCGGCCACTCGAACGAGGGCGACGGCATCGGCTACATCGACGGCTTCCGCTCGACGTTCGGCAAGACCTACGCCGCCGCGCCGGACGTCCTCGTCGAGCAGCTGAAGCAGGATGCCGCGGTGATGTCGGCGGACACCCTGATGCTCACCATCCCGAGCCAGCTCGGCGTGGCGTTCAACCTCCACGTGGTCGAGTCCTTCGCACAGCATGTGGCCCCCGCCCTCGGCTGGAAGAGCACGCTCGCCTGAGCCGGCGCGGACTCGCCGCCCCGGCGCTCACCCCGGGGCGGTGAGTCCCAGGACCGGCGCGATCGCGGCGAACCCCTGCGAGAGGCCCACCTTCAGGGCATCCCCGGTGTGCCCCGCGCCCGGCACGTCGTAGCGGACGACGTTCATGCCGACAGCGCGTGCGGCGGCCGCGAGCTCGTCGGCGTGGCCGATGTAGGCGGCGTCCTCGGCGCCCGCGGTGAACACGGCCGTCATCCCGCGGTACGTCCCGGGAGCCGCCGCCGCGAGGATGTTGACGGGCTTGGATGCCTCGAACGCGGCCGCGTCGCCGCCGTACACGGTCTTGGTGATCTTCTCCACCTGCTCGGAACCGCCGTACGGCTCACCGGAGACGTCGAGGATGTTCTTCCACAGCTGTGGGTCCAGCGCGCCGAACGTGATGGCGCACCCTCCGCCGTTGGAGTACCCCGCGATCGTCCAGTACGCCGGGTCCTGGATGACGTGCAGGTTCTGCGTCGCCCAGGCGACGACGTCCACCGTGATGTAGGTACGTGCCTTGCCGTAGGCGCTCGAGTCGGCGCAGGCGGTGTCGTTGACGTCCTTGCCGAGCTGGTCGGCGACGACCACGATCGGCGCAAGCCCCCGATGCTGGGCGGCGAAGGCATCCATGACGTCGCTGATCACGGTGGCGTCGGGGCCTCCCGGATGGCCCATCATCATGATCACCAACGGCAGGGCGGGGGCGTCCTTCACGAGCGCCGCGGGGGGCAGGTAGATGCCCGCGGGCCGCGCGGGGAAGCCGGAGACGGTGGCCGGGATGGCCTGACTGCCGCGCTCGCCCACCGCGGGCATCCCCGCCGGCGGCGTCCACGACTGATACAGCGGCGTCGCCGGGGCACCCGTGGCGCCCGAGCCCCGATCGGGCAGGTCGATCGTCGAGAACGGCACACCGAACAGGCTCCCGAGGGTGGGGTTGAGCCCGAATCGCATGTTCACCCCGACGACTCCGGCGACGGCGAAGACGACGACGCCGATCAGGGCGACCACCCGCCGCCACGTGCGGGCGCCCACGAGCCCGCCGAGGGCGAGGCCGATGGCCGCGAACGCCGCGGCGCTCCAGTGCCAGACGAAGGGCGGGACGACGTCGCCGAAGACCTTCGTGGCGTTCACCACGCGGTACGCCGCGTAGCCGATGAGGGCACCGGCGAGCGCCGCGCCGAGAGCCCACAGCAGCGGCCGCAGCCGCCAACGGCGCACCACGAGCACCGCGAGCAGGGCCGCTGCGAGCGCGAACACCACGACCGGCACCGGGCCGTCCGTGATCGGCAGCCGCCACAGATCCATGGGCCCGACTATAGGGCGCGCTCTCCGTGATCCCGCTGATAGAGCGGCGGAGCGGCCCCATTCCCCCGGGCCGGAAGAAAGCCGCGACCCGCGGGGGTGGCGGCGAGCGCCAATCCCGTGAATAATATGTGGCATGACCACAGGTCGCCCCGCGGGGTACAGCGCCATTTCCAACTACTCACGTGTCGAGATCCTGCATCTCGTACAGGAGCGCCCCGAGCGCACCGTCGCGGAGCTCGTCGATGCCACCTCGCTGCATCCGAACACCGTGCGCGAGCACCTGCAGCGGCTCATGGACGACGGCTACGTCGTCTCGGTGACGGAGCACCGCACCACTCGCGGCCGCCCCCGCGTGCTCTACAGCGCCACCGACGGGGTCACCGCGTTCAGCTCCGTGCAGCGCAACAAGGCGCGCGCCGCCGCAGAGCGGGGCGATCTCATGCGGCGGGTGCTGCCCGGCGAGACCCCCGAGCTCGGCACCGCCGCGCTCCACCAGATCGACGCGCTCGTGGAGGACCTCGTGGACGCGGGGTTCGACCCGTACGTCGACGAGAAGGAGCTGACCGTCGAGCTGACCCCGTGCGCACAGGCATCCGCGCAGGCCGATCACCGCGAGGTGCTGTGCAGCGTGCACCTCGGCATCATGCAGAGCGTGCTGAGCTCGGCCGGCGGCCCGCTCGCCGTCGACGAGATGCGCCCCTCCTGCGACCCCCGGGAGTGCGTCGTCCAGCTCATGCTCGCCACGCAATCGGCCTGATCCGAGACCGCTCGAGGGCCCGCGCGAGCCTCGCGCTTTATTCACGGCCCGCTGCGGAAACGCCTGAGAAGGCGCTGTGTACCTTCAGTCATGAGGAAGACGGGCCCGGTCGGGCCATCGAGAGAGGACCACGATGGACTTCCTAGACCCCCTGCTGCTCGCGCGCTGGCAATTCGGCCTGACGACGCTGTACCACTTCATCTTCGTCCCCCTGACCCTGGGGATGTCCCTGTTCGTCGCGATCTTCCAGACGATGTGGTTCCGGACCGCGAACGTGAAGTGGCTGCACCTGACGCGCTTCTTCGGCAAGATCTTCCTGATCAACTTCGCGATGGGCATCGTCACCGGCATCGTGCAGGAGTTCCAGTTCGGCATGAACTGGTCGAGCTACAGCCGCTTCGTCGGTGACGTCTTCGGGGCGCCGCTCGCCTTCGAGGGCCTGATGGCCTTCTTCTTCGAGGCGACTTTCATCGGGCTCTGGATCTTCGGCTGGAACAAGCTGCCGCGCGGCATCCACCTCGCGACGATCTGGATGACCGTCATCGGCACCTGGCTGTCGGCCTACTTCATCCTCGCCGCCAACGCGTTCATGCAGAACCCCCGGGGCTACCAGATGTCCACCGAGGGCCACCGGGCGGAGATGGCCGACTTCGGCGCCGTCCTCACCAATCCCGTCGCGCTGACCCAGTTCCCGCACACGATCTCGTCGGCGCTCATGTTTGCGGCCGGGGTCATGATCGCGGCCTCCGCGTGGCACCTGGCCCGGGGGCAGAACCTCGAGACGATGCGCACCTCGCTGCGGTTCGGCCTGTGGGCCATGATCGTCGGTTTCGCGGCGACGGCCCTGTCAGGCGATCAGCTGGGCCTCGTCATGGTCCAGACGCAGCCGATGAAGATGGCCGCCGCCGAGGCGATGTTCAACTCCGCGTGCGGGGCGGATGCCTCGTTCTCGATCTTCTCGATCGGCACGCCGGACGGGACCGGTGAGATCTGGTCGCTGCGCGTCCCCTACGCGCTGGCCTTCCTGTCGACGCACGACTTCAACGGCTGCGTCGAGGGCATCAACGACCTCAACCACCTCTACACGACGCAGATGTTCCCGCAGTTCGCCGACCAGGTGGACGGCAACTTCGCGCCGATCCTGTGGGTCACCTACTGGGCCTTCCGCTGGATGATGGGCTTCGGCATCCTCGCCACCGCGATCGCGGTCGTGGGCCTCTGGGTCACGCGCAAGAACGCCAAGCGTCCCGTCGCGGGCTGGATGTGGAGGATCGCGATCTGGCAGGCGCCGCTCGCCCTCTTCGGCATCCTCGTCGGCTGGATCTTCACTGAGATGGGCCGCCAGCCCTGGATCGTGTTCGGGCTCATGCTCACCCAGGACGGCGTCTCGCCGAACGTGCCCGGCTGGACGGTGCTGGTCTCCCTCATCGCCTTCACGCTGATCTACGCGATCCTCGCGGTCGTGGAGTTCGGGCTGATCGTCAAGACGGTCAAGGAGGGCCCCGCGCCCCTGCCGAAGCCCGGCGACCCCGACCCGAACGAACTGTCCGTCGAAGACACCCCGTCGACGGTCTACTAGGAGCTGACAGACATGGATCTCGCCTACCTCTGGTTCTTCATCGTCGGAGTGCTGTTCGTCGGCTACTTCGTCCTCGACGGGTTCGACTTCGGTGTCGGTATGTCCCTGCCCTTCCTCGGCAAGGACGAGGTCTCGCGGCGGCAGGTCATCAACACGATCGGCCCCGTCTGGGACCTC
Organism: Microbacterium sp. MMO-56; assembly: GCF_037146215.1. Classification (NCBI taxonomy): domain Bacteria; kingdom Bacillati; phylum Actinomycetota; class Actinomycetes; order Micrococcales; family Microbacteriaceae; genus Microbacterium; species Microbacterium sp. MMO-56. Next base: position 94,519 of record NZ_JBBCVW010000005.1, on the reverse strand, counting down.
AACGAGACCTGGGTCATCGTCGCGGGGGCCTGCCTGTTCGCGGCCTTCCCGGAGTGGTACGCGACGCTCTTCAGCGGGTTCTACCTGCCGCTGCTGATCATCCTGCTCGCCCTCATCGTCCGCGGCGTCTCGTTCGAGTACCGCCACCAGCGCGACGACCTGCGGTGGAAGCGCCGCTTCGACGGGATGATCACGATCGGATCGTTCCTGCCCGCGCTCCTCTGGGGCGTCGCGGTCGGCAACATCGTGCAGGGCGTCCCGATCGACGCGGACAAGAACTTCACCGGCACGCTGTTCACGCTGCTGAACCCCTACGGCCTCTGGGTCGGCATCACGACGATGCTCCTGTTCTGGCTGCACGGCGTGCACTTCATCGGGCTGAAGACCGACGGTCAGGTCCACCACGACGCGCAGGCTCTCGGCAAGAAGCTGGCGATCCCGACGGTCGTGTTCGCCGCCGGCACCGTGGTCTGGACGATCTTCCTCGCCGCGGGGCGTGATGCTCCGCTCCTGTGGGCGGTCGTCGCGTGCGGCATCATCGCCGCCGTCGCGCTCCTGGCATCCGTCGCCGCGAACTGGATCGATCGCGACGGGTGGGCGTTCGCCGCCGGCGCCGCGACGATCGTGTTCGCGGTGCTGACCCTCTGGCTCGCGCTCTTCCCGTACGTCATGCCGTCCTCGACCGACGATGCGTACAGCCTCACGATCGCGAACGCGTCGAGCACGCAGATGACCCTCGAGATCATGAGCTGGGCCGCGCTGATCTTCCTCCCGCTGGTGCTCGCCTACCAGGGCTGGACCTACTGGGTGTTCCGCAAGCGCGTCATGCGCACGACGATCGAGAAGGCCGAGCTCGCCGGAGCCCACTGACCCCGCCCCGCGTCGACGAGAAACCACATCCGCGACGAGAAACCACCCCTGCAGGGGTTTCTCGCCTCGGATGTGGTTTCTCGCGTGCGCGGGGCGCGGGGCGCGGGCGCGGGAGGGTCAGCCGCCGATCGCGTTCATGCCGCGCGCGGGCTGCAGGAACGACGGGTCGTCGATCGCATGGCCGGGGAGCTTGCCGGCGACGCAGGCGCGCAGCACCGCGTCGATCCGCGCGTCGACGACCGGGGCCGATCCGGATGTCTCGTCGCCGGCGACCGGTGCGTCGCCGCCCCGCAACGCCGGGACGAGGTCGTACTCCCCCGTCGAGAACAGGCAGTTGCGCAGCTGGCCGTCGGCGGTCAGCCGCAGCCGGTCGCACTGCCCGCAGAACGGGGCGGTGACGGAGGCGATGACACCCACCGTGTCGGGCCCGCCGTCGAGGGTCCATTTCTCGGCGGGCGCACCGCCGCGCCCCGGAACGGGGGCGAGCGCCCAGCGCTCCGACAGTGCGGCGAGGATCTCGGCGCGCGTCACCATCGCGGCGCGATCCCACGTGTGGCCGGCATCGAGCGGCATCTGCTCGATGAACCGCAGCTGCGCCCCGTGGCCCCGCGCGAACTCGACGAGCTCCACGAGTTCGTCGTCGTTGACACCGCGCATCGCGACGGTGTTGAGCTTCACCGGACGAAGGCCGGAGGCGGCGGCAGCGGCGATCCCGGCGAGGACGTCGTCGAGTCGGTCACGGCGCGTGAGCTCTCGGAACCGGTCACGGCGGAGCGTGTCGATCGAGATGTTGAGCCGGCGCAGCCCCGCCTCGCGCAGCGGCTCGACGAGCTCGGCGAGACGGATGCCGTTCGTCGTCATCGCGAGGTCGATCGGCGACCCGTCGGGTGCGCGGACCGCGGCGAGGCGTCGCACGACCTCGACGATGTCGGTGCGCAGCAGCGGTTCGCCGCCGGTGAGCCGGAACGTCGTGATCCCCGAGGCCGCGGCGACGCGGGCCACCCGCTCGATCTCGTCGACCGTCAGGATGCTCGACCGCGCGAGCCACTCGTTGCCCTGCTCGGGCATGCAGTACGTGCAGCGCAGCGAGCAGCGGTCGGTCAGTGAGATGCGGAGGTCGCGGTGCACGCGCCCGAAGCGATCGACGAGCGGATCGCCGGGGCGTCCGGACGGCGTCGCCCGGGCGGCGCCCGCAGGGCGGGGCCGCGCGAGGGTGACAGAGACCGCGACCATTGTCCGAGGCTACCCCCGCACACCCCGCGACGCGGCTGCGGAGGAACCGATCTGGAAGGATGGAGGGATGCCGGAAGTCGAGTCGTCGCCCCCGCGCACGCGCATGCGGCCGGTCGACCCCCGGCTCCTGCGCTACGCGACCGCCTCCCGGGCATTCTTCGTCGCGATCGCCGCGATCGGCCTCGCCCAGACCCTCGTCATCGCGGCGTTCGCGTGGCTGCTGACGCGAGCGATCACGGGGACGATCGACGGGATGCCCGCGGGCGAGCTCGCCGGGGTGCTCGGCGGCCTCGGAGGCGTCGTCGCCGCCCGGGCGGTGCTGCTGTGGCTGCGCGAGGTCGTGTGCGCCCGCGCCGCCGCCCGTGTCGAAGCGCAGCTGCGCGCCCAGCTCGTCGCCGCGGTCGCCGACCTCGGGCCCGGGTGGCTCGCCACGCGCAACACCGCACGGCTCGCGGTCGTGGCGGGGCGCGGCCTCGAGGCCCTCGACGCCTACTTCTCCCGCTACCTGCCGCAGCTCGTGCTGACGATGATCGCGACGCCGATCCTGGTCGCGATCATGTGGTGGCAGGACTGGATCTCCGGACTCACCGTCATCCTGACGATCCCGTTGATCCCCGTCTTCATGATCCTCATCGGCCTGGCCACCAGATCGGTGCAGAACGCCCAGTGGAAGACGCTCGGCCGGCTCGCCGCGCGGTTCGCGGACACCGTCCGCGGGCTCTCCACCCTCAAGGTGTTCGGCCGGCAGTACCGTGCGGTCTCCTCCATCGAACGGGTGACGGCCTCCTACCGCCGCGAGACGATGCGCGTGCTCCGCGTCTCCTTCCTCTCCGGGTTCGCTCTCGAGCTGCTGGCATCCATCTCGGTGGCGATCATCGCCGTGTCGATCGGCTTCCGGCTGATCGACGGCTCGCTCGCGCACGCGGTGGGCCTGTTCGTCCTCCTTCTGGCCCCCGAGGCGTACCTGCCGCTGCGTCAGGTGGGTGTGCAGTTCCACGCCGCCGCGGAAGGCGTGGCGGCCACCGAGGACGTCTTCGCCGTGCTGGATGCCGCAGCGGCGGCGCCCCGCACGGCATCCGCACCGACCGATGCCCCCGCAGCACCCGCGGGCCCGGGCCGGGTGGACGTGCGCGGACTGCGCGTCCGCCGCGGGGAGCGCCTGCTCCCCGGCGTGACCTTCGCCGCCGAGCCCGGCACCGTGACGCTCATCGAGGGACCGAGCGGCAGCGGCAAGACCAGCGTCCTCGCCGCGCTGCGCGGAGCGGCGGACTTCGACGGCGAGGCCCAGGTGGACGGACGCGATGTGCGGGGGCTCGCGCCGAGCACCTGGCTCGCGTGGGCCGGCCAGCAGCCCGGCCTCATCGCGGGCACGATAGCCGAGAACGTCCGACTCGGCGCGGACGACCGCACGCCCGAGGACGCGATCCGCTCGTCCGTGCGCCGCGCGCTCGACCTCGCGGGTGCCACGGACCTGGATCCGGAGCAGGAGCTGGGTGTGCAGGGAGCGGGCCTCTCCGGCGGTCAGGCGCAGCGCGTCGCCGTCGCCCGCGCGTTCTCCCGCCATCTCGACCGCCGGGCGTCCGTGATCGCCCTGGATGAGCCGTCCGCCGCGCTCGACCCCGACACGGAGGCCGAGCTGTGGCGCTCGGTGCGGGCCCTGGCCGACGCCGGAGCGACCGTCCTGCTCGTGTCGCACCGGCCCACGGCGCGCGCCATCGCCGACCGGGTCGTCACCCTCGACGGCGCGGAGGTGACCGCATGAGCACGGCCTCTTCCCCCAGGACCGCGGCCCCCACGGCCGGGTCCCGCACGACCGACCCCGGCGCGACGGATCGCACCGCCGCGACCGCCGGAGAGATCCTCCGCCGCGCGATGCCGCCGCTGCGGCGTTTCTGGCCGGGCGCCGCGAGTGGCTTCCTGTCCGAGGCATCCGCCGTCGCCCTCCTCGCCTGCAGCGCCTGGCTGATCGTCTTCGCGAGCGAGCAGCCGCCCGTCCTCTTCCTCGGGGCTGCCGTCGTCGGGGTGCGCGCCTTCGCGCTCAGCCGGGCGACCTTCCGCTACACGGAGCGTCTCGCGAGCCACGACGCGACCCTCCGGCAACTCGCGACGACCCGGACCGACCTCCTGCGGCGCGTGATCCCCCTCGCCCCCGACGGGCTGGCGCGCACCCGCCGCGGTTCGGTGCTCGGCGCTCTCGTCGACGACGTCGACGAGCTGCAGAACCTCCCGCTGCGAGTGGTCCTGCCGCTCGTGTCCTCCGCGTGCGTGGCGCTGGGCGCCGTGGTCCTCGTGGCGACGATCTGGTGGCCGGCGGCGCTCGCCCTGCTCGGATGTCTCGCCGTCGCCGCTCTCGTCGCGACGTTCTGGGGGTGGGCGTCGGGATCGCGCGCCGAGCGCTCGATTGCGCCGCTGCGCGCCCACCTCGCGGACGCCGTCCTCGATCACCTCGGCAGCCTCGACGTCCTCGTCGCGTACGGCGCGGAGGACGCGGGCCGAGAGCGCATCCGCCGGGCGGACGCCGCCCTGCGTCGGGCCGTCGTCCGTCGCGCCGGGGCGCAGGCGGGGACCACCGCCCTCGTCTCACTGCTGGCCGGGGCGGCCTCGGTTCTCGCCGTCCTCGTGGCGGGCCCGGCGCTCGGCGACGGGGCGATCACGGCGCCGGCGTTCGCGGTCACCGTGCTCGTGCCGATGGCGGTGTTCGAGGTGTTCACGGCCGTCCCCCTCGCCGCATCGGCCTGGCGTCAGGTGCGCGCGGCCTCCGAGCGCATCGCGGCATCGGTGCCGTCGACCGTGCCGCCCGAGCTGCCGACGGAGGACGTCGAGCCGTCGGACGGCGACGCGCCGCTCGGTGCCGGCCTGCGCCTGCGCGGCGTGTCCGCCCGTTGGCCGGGAGCCGACGTCGCCTCGCTCTCCGACCTCGACCTCGACGTGGAACCGGGTGAGCGCCTCCTCGTCGTGGGCGCCAGCGGCGCCGGGAAGACGACCCTCGCCCACGTCCTGGCGCGCTTCCTCGAGCCGACGGCGGGCGAGTATTCCGTCGGGGGCATACCCGTCGACCGCCTGCCCGCGGATGCCGTGCGACGCACCGTCGGGCTGTGCGAGCAGCAGCCGATGCTCTTCGACGAGGACATCCGGCAGAATCTGCTGTTCGCCCGCGATACGGCCACCGATGAGGAGCTCGTGGCGGTCCTCGAGCGCGTCGGTCTGGGCGCATGGCTGCGCGAGCGCGGAGGCCTGGATGCCCGCGTGGGCGAGCGCGGAGCGCTCGTGTCGGGTGGGCAGGCGCAGCGGATCGCGCTCGCGCGGGGCATCCTGCGCGCCTTCCCCGTGCTGGTCCTCGACGAGCCGACCGCGGGCGTGGACCCCGCCGCATCGGATGCGCTGCTCGCCGATCTTCTGGGGGCCGTCGGCGACGACCAGGCGGTCGTCCTGATCTCGCACGTCGCCGTTCCCGCGGGGCTCGTCGACCGCACGGTGCGCCTCGCGGCCGGACGCCTGGCGTCCTGACCCGCGTCGAGCATCTCCCCGCCGACGTCAGCCGGGGTCGGCCTGGATGCGGACGGCCCGGGGGTCGACGGCGAGGGTGAGCTCGTCCCCGGCTCGCGGCAGATGCTCGGCGAGCGCCGTCACCGGGACGTCGACCGAGACGATCGGATCGGCCGTCTGCACGCGCGCTCCCGCGACGGTGGCGTCCACACGCACGACGCGCGCGCGCCAGACGGCCAGGCGGCCGGACGCGGACGCCGCCGCATCCGCGACGAGGTGCACGGCCTCGGCGGGCACGAAGGCGACCGCGTCCGTGTCGGGGAGCTCCGCGGCGGGGAGCGCGAGCCCCGCCGCCCGCCACACGCCCGCCCGGACGGTGCCCGGCACGCGGGCCACCCCGGCCAGGCCCGCGGCGAACGGGGTGGCCGGCAGGGTCAGCACGTCGCGCGGCGGCCCGTCCTGCACGACGCGCCCCTCCTCCAGCAGGAGGAGCCGATCGGCGAGCACGAGGGCGTCGACGACGGCGTGGGTGACGAACACCGTCGTGGTCCCCGTGGCGGCGAGCTGGTCGGCCAGGACGCCCCGGATCTCCGTCGCCGTGGCCGGATCGAGCGCGCCGAACGGCTCGTCGAGCAGCAGGAGGCGCGGAGCGGTCGCGAGCGCACGGGCGAGGGCGACGCGCTGGCGCTGGCCGCCCGACAGCGCGTCGGGCCGCCGTGCGCGGTGCGCTCCGAGCCCGACACGATCGAGCCACGCGTCGGCCGCCGCGCGCAGCGCCGCGGACGACGCACGACGCCGCGCCCGCAGCCCGAAGACGACGTTCTCACGCGCCGACAGGTGCGGGAAGAGGTGCGGGTCCTGGCCGAGCAGGACGACGCCGCGGTGCTTCGGCGGTACCTGCGTCGTCGGGCTCGAGACGTCGCGGCCGTCGACGCGCACGTGGCCCTCGCGGCTGCGGAGCAGCCCCGCCACGACCGCGAGGAGCGTCGACTTGCCCGCGCCGCTCGGGCCCATGACGGCGACCGCGTCGCCGGGCCCGGCGGCCACGCGGGCATCCAGTTCGAAGCCGCCCCGCCGGACGACGCCGTGCACGTCCAGACGCGCTCCGCCGCCGGGGCGTTCCGACCCGAGGCCCGCGGTGCTCACCGGACGACCCCCGCCGCCGGGCGCCACGCGCGCACCAGCAGCAGCACGACCACCGCCGTCACGAGCAGCAGGAGCGACAGCGACACCGCGGTGCCCTGCGAGACGCCGGCACCGTTGAAGGCGGTGTAGATCGCGAGGGGCATCGTCTGGGTCACTCCGGGCGCGTTCCCGGCGAACAGCGCGGTCGCGCCGAACTCGCCCACGGCCCGCGCGAAGCACAGCACGACTCCGGCCACGAGGCCCGGGGCCGCCAACGGCAGGGTGACCCGCCAGAGGATCCGCCACCGCCCCGCGCCCAGCGCGGCCGCCGCCTGCTCGTAGCCGATGCCCGTCGCTCGCAGCGCCCCCTCCAGCGCGAGCACGAGGAAAGGCAGCGCCACGAAGGACTGCGCGATCACGACGGCGGGCGTGGTGAACGGCAGCCGGATCCCGACGCCCTCGAGCAGCCCCCCGAGCCACCCGCTCCGCCCGAGGAGGAACAGCAGGGCGACGCCGCCGACCATCGGCGGAAGGACGAGAGGAACGGTGACCACGGCCCGCAGCACCGCAGCGAGTCGGTCGCCCGACCGGGCGATCACGAGGGCCAGCGGCACCCCCAGCACGATGCAGACGACCGTGGCCACGGCGCCGGTCAGCAGCGACAGACCGAGAGCCGACACCGCCTCGGGCGACGTGACGTCGGCGACGAGCGTCGACCACTCGACCCTCCCCACCAGGGCCGTCAACGGCACCACGAGAAGGGCCAGACCCAGCACCGCCGGCACGAGCAGCACCTGCGGGAGGAACCCCCGTCGCTGCGCCGTCGCGGCGCTCACGGCGTGGGCGTCCCGAATCCGAGACCGTCGAGCACCGAGCGCCCCGCATCCGACAGCACGAACCGCACGAACGCCGCCGCGGCGTCGGGGTTCGACGACCCCGTCAGCGCCGCGATCGGGTACCGGTTGACGACCTCGTCCGCGCCCGCCGTCGCGATCGTCTCGACATCCCCCGAGGTCTTCGCGTCCGTGACGTACACGAGGCCCGCGTCGGCCTCGCCCGCGGCCACCTTCGTCAGGACGGCGGTCACGTTCTGCTCGTAGCTGCGGGCCGACACCTCGACACCCGCGTTCGCCAGCAGCGTCGTGGATGCCGCGCCGCACGGCACCTCCGCGGCGCACAGCACGACGTCGACATCCGGTTTCGAGAGGTCGGCGAGGCCCGTCACCCCGCCCGGGTTCCCGGTGGGGACGACGAGGGTCAGGGTGTTCGTCGCGAACAGCGACGGGGACGCGGCGAGCGCGGCGTCCACGACCTTCTGCATGTTCTTCTCGTCGGCCGACGCGAACACGTCGACCGGGGCGCCCTCGATGATCTGCGTCGCGAGGGTGGACGAGCCGTCGTAGGCGATGGGTCGGACGTCCACGCCCGGATTTTCCGCCTCGAAGCGCACGGAGAGCTCGTCGAACGCCTTCTTCAGCGAGGCGGCGGCGGAGATGGTGAGGGTTCCCGTGAGCGACGACGCCGAGGGCGACGGCGCGTCGGACGAGGCCGCCGGGGCGCCGGTTCCCGCGCACCCCGCGAGGAGTGCGGCGACAGCGGCCGCGGCGAGAAGGGTGAGGGGGCGACGACGCATGGGGATCAGTCCTTCGGGATCTCGACGATGACGGTGGTGGCCTTCACGACGGCGACGGCGAGCGACCCGGGCTCGAGCCCGAGCTCGCGGACGGCCTCGGCGGACATGAGCGAGACGACGCGGTGCGGCCCCGCCTGGATGTCGACCTGGGCCATGACGCCGTCGAGCTGCACGCGCGTCACGAGGCCGGTGAACCGGTTGCGCGCGCTGGAGAGCCGGTCGGTCGGGTCGCCCGGCGTGTGGGCGAGCTCGACCGCCTTCGCCGCGAGCGCCGTGCCAGGGATCTCGGCGGGCACGGCGCCGCTGGTCGGAAGGGCGCCCTGATCGACCCAGCGCCGGACGGTGTCGTCGCTGACGCCCAGCAGGCGTGCGGCTTCGGAGATGCGATACGCGGCCATGCGACGAACCTACCCGCATCCGCGGATCGATGACGGCCAAAACTCCGCCCGTGCGGTCCCCACGAACGGGAGTCTCCCGCCGGCCTCCCCGGGGTTAGCCTGATCGCATGCCGCTGCCCCCTCTCGTCGCGCCCGTCGACGCGCTCTCCGCCGCCGAACAGGCCCGCACCCGCCGCCACACGGCGCTGCGCGGCTTCGGCGAGCTCGCCCAGCGTCGCCTCGCCGGCGCTCACGTCGCCGTCGTCGGTGCCGGCGGCCTGGGCTCACCGGCCATCCTGGCTCTCTGCGCCGCGGGCGTGGGCACGGTGACGGTCATCGACGACGACGACGTCGACGTCACGAACCTCCAGCGCCAGGTGCTGCACCGGCTCTCCGACGTCGGAGCACCGAAGGTCGACTCCGCCGTCCGCGTCGCCGCCGAGCTGAGCCCCGAGACGCGCGTCGTGCCGCTGCGGGAGCGACTGGACGCGGCGAACGCCGACCGTCTGCTCGCGGGGGCGGACCTCGTGATCGACGGCTCGGACACGTTCGCCACCCGGACGGTCGTCGCGGCCGCGTGCGAACGGCGCGGCATCCCGCTCGTGTGGGGCGTCGTGCAGGAGTTCCATGCCCAGGTGACCGTGTTCTGGTCGGCCCCGCCGGAGGGCCGGGAGGCCGTCGTCCTCGCCGACCTGCACCCGCCCGAGAGCGTCGGCGACGCACCGAGCTGTGCCGACGTGGGAGTGCTCGGTGCGCTCACGCTGCAGGTGGGCTCGCTCCTCGCCGCCGAGGCGATCAAGCTCATCGCGGGGGTCGGCGAGCCCCTGCTCGGGCGCGTGCTCGTGGTCGATGCCCTGCAGGGCCGCGTCACCGAGGTCGAGCTGCACCCGGCCGCCGAGCGCGGGCTCGCCGGTTCCCCGCCACCGCACACGGACGACATGGCGTCCCCCGCCCCGTCGTCGGCCCTGGGCGGGGGTGCCCCCGCCATCTCGCACGTCACCGCGGCCGAGATGCTCGCCGCGAAGGACGAGGAGGATGCCGTCCTGCTCGACGTGCGCGAACCGTGGGAGACGCAGACGGGCATCGTCGCCGACTCGGTGCTCATCCCGCTGGGCGACTTCCTCGCCGACCCCGGGCAGCTCGACGCCGACGGCCCGGTCGTCGTCATCTGCGCCCACGGCATGCGCGCGCAGCAGGCCGCCGAGGTGCTGCACGCGCGCGGGGTGGACGCCCGCGTGCTGGTGGGCGGGCTGGCGGCGTGGACGTGACGGAGCCGGGCTCCTCCGGCCCGGCGGCGACCGCGGAGGCGCCACGACGCGACGCACACGGCGGATCCACCGGGCACATCGCGCACGCGCTCGTCACGGTCGAGGAGCACCTCGCGACGATCCTCGACGCGGTCACCCCCGTCCCGACTCGGCTCCTCCCCCTCGCCGAGGCGTTCGGCGCGACCCTCGCGGCACCGGCGCGCGCACGGGTCGACCTGCCCCCGTTCGACAACTCCGCCATGGACGGGTTCGCCGTCCATCACCGCGACGTCGCCGCGGCGAGCGCCGCCGCCCCCGCCCGGCTGCGGGTCGTCGCCGACCTCCCCGCGGGGACGTCCGACGATCCCGCCTTCGCCGCGGGCGAGGCGGTGCGCATCATGACGGGCTCGCCGCTGCCGTCCGCGGCGGACGCGATCGTGCCGTTCGAAGACACCGTGGGCGGGCTCGCCGACTCGCTCGGCGAGATCGCCGTGACCTGCGCACCCCACGCTGTCGGGGCGCACGTGCGCCGGCGCGGAGAGGACACGCGCCGGGGCGATGTCGTCCTGGCATCCGGCACCCTGCTGGGGCCGCTCCAGGTCGGGGCCCTCGCGGCCGTCGGCATCACCGAGGTCGAGGTCGCGCGACCGCCACGGGTGGTGATCGTCTCCACCGGCAGCGAGCTGGTGCCTGTCGAGCGGCTCGCGGGCGACGGAGCTGGTGGCGAGGTCACGGGGAGCGCCGAGGCCGCGAACCGGGACCCGCACGACCTGCAGCTCGCACACGGCCGGATCCCCGAGTCCAACGGCATCCTGCTCGCGGGCCTCGTCACCGCCGCGGGCGCACGCGTCGTGGGCCGCGAGATCGTCGACGACGAGGGGTCCGCGCTGCGCGACCTGCTCACCCGGGTGACCGTCGGACCCGACGCCGCGGATGTCGTCGTGTTCACCGGCGGCGTGAGCGCGGGTGCCTACGAGGTCGTCCGGCAGACGGTCGCGCAGATGACCTTCCGGAAGGTCGCCATGCAGCCCGGCAAGCCGCAGGGGTTCGGAGTCGCCGGACGCACGCTGCTCTTCGGACTCCCCGGCAACCCCGTCAGCGCCGCCGTCTCGTTCGAGGTGTTCGTCCGCCCCGCCCTCCTCGCGCTGCAGGGCCGCGCGACCTCGGGTCGTCCCGTGGTGCGCCTGCCCGCCGCCTCCGCGTGGCGCACCCCGCCCGGACGCCGCCAGTACCTGCCGGTGACGATCGACCGCACCGACCCGGCCGCCTGGCGCGCCGTCCCCGCCTCGAGCGGAGGGTCGCACCTCGCGGGGCGGCTCGGCGGCGCCGAGGGGTACGCCGTCGTCCCGGCCGACGTCGACGCCGTCGCGGCGGGCGACCCCGTCGATGTGATCCTGATCGACTGAACGCTCCGCCCACCGGAGCATCGAAGACCCGAAAGACCCGAGGATGCCATGACGTTCACCCACCTGGACTCCGCCGGCCACGCCCGCATGGTCGATGTGACCGAGAAGCAGCCGACCGTGCGCGCCGCGACGGCGCGCGGATTCGTCCGCTGCGCGCCGCACGTCGTCGACGCACTCCGCGACGGCTCGACCCCGAAGGGAGACGTGCTCGCTGTCGCGCGCATCAGCGGCATCCAGGCAGCGAAACGCACCCCCGAACTGCTCCCGCTCGCCCACGTCATCGGTGTGCACGGCGCGGTCGTCGACGTCGAGATCGTCGAGGACGGCATCGAGATCGAGGCCACCGTTCGCACGGCCGACCGCACGGGAGTCGAGATGGAGGCGCTCACGGCGGTCGCCGTGGCCGCCCTCGCCGTCGTCGACATGGTGAAGGGGATGGACAAGTCGACCGCCATCGAGAACGTGCGCCTCGTGCGCAAGACCGGCGGCAAGAGCGGCGACTGGACCCGTCCGGAATGACCGCGCGCGCCGGCACGGCCGCGATCCTCCTCGCCGGGGGTCGCGCGTCGCGCCTGGGCGGCATCGACAAGCCGATGCTCGAGGTCGACGGACGCGCCCTGCTGCAGCGCGCCGTCGACGCCGTGTCGGGATGCGCACCGGTGCTCGTCGTCGGGCCCGCCCGCGCGGAGCTCGACGGGACCGTGACGTGGGTGCGCGAGCATCCTCCCTTCGCCGGCCCCGCGGCCGCGATCGTCGCCGCCCTCGCCGCGGCGGGATCCCCCGACGCCGCCTGGACGTTCGTGCTCGCCGCCGACCTCGTCGATCCGGCGTCCGCCGTCGCCCGCCTGGCCGCCGCACGCGCGGCGATGCCCGATCCGGGAGCGGGCCTCTGCCTCGCGGACGCCGAAGGGCGCCCGCAGTGGCTCACCGGCCTCTACCGCACCACCGCGCTGCGTCGGGCCGCGGAAGGTCTCGCCGACCACGGCGTCGACGCGCCGGCGCGCGCGCTCCTCTCGGCGCTGCATCCGGCGGTGGTACCGGCGAGCGCACGGGAGATCAGGGACATCGACACCTGGGACGACGCGCTCCGCGCCGGGGCGGTCCTGCCCGCCGCCACCATCACCTCCGCTCCGACCCCGAAGGAGACCTCATGAGCGACCGCACCCTTCCCCCCGAGGCCCTCGACGCCTGGGCCGCCGCGCTGCGCGAGCGCTTCGGTCTCGCCGAAGACGACCTGCCGATCGGACTCGTGCTCGACCTCGCGCGCGACGTCGCGAACGGCGTCGCACGCCCCGCCGCGCCCTTCAGCGCCTTCGCGGCGGGTCTCGTCGCCGGTCGGGCGGGCGGCTCCCCCGACGACGTGCGCGCGGCCGTCGCCGCGGTCGTCGCCCTCGCCGCCGACTGGGACGGGGAGGCGCGCTGATGGCCCGTGTGCGCTACTTCGCGGCGGCGGAGGAGTTCGCCGGTCGCGCGGAGGAGCACCGCGCCGAGACGACCCTCGGCGCACTGCGCGTGGCGCTGACCGAGGCGCATCCGACCCTCCTCGACCTCCTGCCGCGCTGCGCCGTGCTCGTCGACGGCCGTCGCGCGGGCGACGACGAGGTGCTCGGCGAGACCACCCTCGTCGACGTGCTCCCGCCGTTCGCCGGCGGCTGACCCGGCGTCGCGCGGGGCCGGCGCGAGCGGGATGTCAGCCGCCGATGCCCTTCCACGTCGCGTCGCCGTCGTCGGTCCACTGCTTCTTCCACACCGGCAGGGCGCGCTTGATCTCCTCGATCAGCGCCCGGCACACCCGGAAGGCGTCATCACGGTGCGCCGTCCCGACGGCGATGACGACGGCGGCCTCGCCGACCTCGAGCCGACCGACGCGGTGGCTGACCGCGACGACGGCGCGCAGGTCGCCGATCGCCGAGGTGACGATGTCGTGCAGCGTCGCGGCGGCATCGGGGTGCGCGGAGTACTCCAGCGCCACGACGGGCGTCCGCGCCTCCGGGTCCTGAGCGCGCACCGTGCCGACGAAGCTGGTGACCGCACCGACCCACGGCTCCTCGACCGCGGCGAGATGCGCGGCGATGTCGAGCGGGGTGTCGCTGATGCGGGCGATGCGGATGCTCATGCGTGGTCTCCTCCGTCGAGCTGCGCCAGGGCGTGCCGCGCGATCGACACGATCACGGGCATCCCGGATGCCACGGCGCGCGGAGATCCGGGAAGGTTGACGATGAGGGCGGCCCCGGCCGTTCCCGCCACCCCGCGGGAGAGCATCGCGGCCGGGGTGTCGGCGAGGCCTCGGCGACGCAGTTCCTCGGCGACACCGGGGAGAGCGCGATCGAGGACGCGCGCCGTGCCCTCGGGCGTCTCGTCGCGCGCGGCGAGACCCGTGCCGCCCGTGGTGACGATGAGGCGGGCGCCGGCGCGGAGAGCCGCGCGGAGCGCCTGCTCCACGGCGTCCGCACCGTCGGGGACGACGACCGGCTCGGGGCAGTGGAACCCTGCCTCGCGCAGAGCGCGCACGGCCACGGGGCCGCTCGCGTCCTCCCGCCGTCCCGCCGCGGAGCGGTCGGACACGGTGATCACGAGGGCGGAGCTGCTCACTCCGCCACCCTAACGCGGGGCACGCGGGGACGTGCGGCGGTCACGACCTCCCGGTCAGAGGGGCATCCCGAACGCGACGGCGTCGGGGGGCGAGGGGAGACGCACGAAGCCCAGCCGGGCGTAGAAGGCGATCGCTCCCGCATTGCGGGCACCGGTGGCCAGGTGCAACCCGGACACGCCGCGGCGCCGCAGCTCCGCGACGAGGGTCTCGATGAGCCTCCGCCCCCACCCCTGCCCCTGCGCCTCGGGCAGGAGATCGATGTGCAGGTGCGCCGGATAGAGCTCCCCGAACGGCTCCGCGCCCGCCCGGCGGCCGTACGCGTACGCGAGGACACCGTCCTGGCGCGTCGTCCCCTCACCCGGGTTCGGCCACCGCGACGCGTACCCCGGCCACCACCGGGTCGCGAACCACTCCTCGAACGCCCTCGTGTCGTCGGTTCCCACGACGTATCCGATCACCCGGCCGTCGTCCGCCTCGACGACGAACGCGAGGTCGGGATGGCGCGCGACGTAGGGCAGCACGAAGACGGCGGCCCAGATCTCGTCGTCGTCGAGGATGCCCGTCGCGTCGCCGCCGGAGTCCGCCGTCCTCCGGCAGATCTCGGCGAGGGCGGGTTCATCGCCGGGGCGGAAGGGTCGGATGCTCGGCATCCGGCGAGTCTAGGCCGGTGTCGGCCTCCGCCGCCGCCGTGATCCGGTTCGCCATGCCGCGGAAGATGAATCCGTGGAAGGGGAGCACCGCCAGCCAGTAGAGCCGGCCGGCCAGCCCCGACGGGAAGAACACCGCCCGCTGGCGGTACCGCGCGCCGCCGCCGTCGGCGGGCTCGCAGGCGAGGTCGAGCCACGCCAGGCCCGGCACCTTCATCTCCGCGCGCAAGCGCAGGAGGCGCCCGGGCTCGACCTTCTCGACCCGCCAGAAGTCGATCGCATCCCCCACGGCGACGCGGGCGCGGTTGCGCCGCCCCCGCGCGAGGCCGACACCGCCGACGAAGCGGTCCATCCAGCCGCGCACCGCCCACAGCAGCGGGGCCGAGTACCAGCCGTTCTCGCCGCCGATGCCCTCGATCACGGCCCAGAGCCGCTCGGGCGACGCGGGCGTCTGCGCCGTGCGGACGTCCGTGAAGACGGTGCGCCCGGCCCATTCCGGGTCGGAGGGGAGAGGGTCGGACGGGACGCCGCTGACCTCGGCGTCCTGCCAGCTGGTCTCGACGGAGTCGGCCTCCACCCGCCCCAGCGCGAGCGCCACCGCCCGACGGTAAGGGGTCAGGCCGCCCTCGGGCGGCGGGATCAGGGCGTCCACGTCGTGGTCGTCCATCACGCACTCGTTCTGCAGCGAGGCGATGAGCGGCCGCGCGATCGACCGGGGCACCGGTGTGACGACGTTCACCCAGTGCGAGGCGAGGCCCGGGGTGAGGACGGGAAGCGGCGCGATCGGACGCTGCGGCAGACCCGCCTCGACGGCGTAGCCGTTCATCATCTGCCCGTAGCGCAGCACGTCCGGTCCGCCGATGTCGAGGGTGCGGTTGACCTCCGGGGCGACCCGCGCGGCCCCGAGCAGGTAGTGCAGCACGTCGCGCACGGCGATCGGCTGGATGAGATTGCGCACCCAGCGCGGCGCGGGCATGTAGGGCAGCACCTCGGTCAGGTGGCGGATCATCTCGAACGAGGCCGACCCCGATCCGATGACGACCCCCGCCTGCAGCACGACGGTCGGCACCCCGCTCGCGAGCAGCACCTCGCCCACCTCGACGCGCGAGCGCAAGTGAGGGCTGAGAGGCACTCCGTCGGGATGCAGACCCCCGAGGTAGACGATGCGGCGGACGGATGCCGTCGCCGCGGCCGACGCGACGGCGCGGGCCGCCTCGAGGTCGGCCGCCTCGAAGCCGCGGCCCTGTCCCATCGAGTGGATGAGGTAGTACAGCACGTCCGCGTCCGCACAGGCCTCGGCGAGCGCCGCGGCATCCGTCGCCGAGCCCGGCACGACCTCGACGCGGTCGCCCCAGTCGAAGGCGGCCAGGCGCCCCGGGTCCCGCACGAGGACGCGCACGCGGTAGCCCGCCGCGATCAGCCGGGGAACGAGCCGCCCGCCGATGTAGCCGGTCGCGCCCAGCACGAGCGCGAGAGGCGGCTTCCCCTCGGCGCCGGGCTGCGCGCGCAGCGCCTCCTCCTCGCCCGTCGGGGTGGACAGACGGGTCTCCGCATGCTCCATGCCGGTCACGCTACGCAGCCGCTGTGCTCCGGGCATCCCCTTGCGCGGGCGACGGTCTTCACGTAGGTCGTCGTACGGCACGCGTGCGGGCGGGGTCGCACCGTCGCTTCAGAGGATCCGCACGGGCTTGTGCGTGCGGACGCTCGCGTCCAGCGCGCCGTCCATGACGTCGATCAGATCCCGACCGTCGGCCGTGACGAAGTAGTCGCCGAGCGAGGTGATGGTCTCGGACACGTCCGTCCCCCACGGCGGAAGGGCCCCCGGGGCGTCCGCATCCCACACCACGTCATCCGGAGGGCAGTGCCGGAGCTCCCCTCGGACGGTCACCAGCTCGTCGCGAGCCGCAGCGGCGTCCTCCGGCGACAGTTCCCCGTCACGGTAGAACGCGGCGAGCACCGGGAAGCGCGAGCCGCGGCGGCCCTGCTCGGTCCGGACGCAGACGGTGTCGAAGAACGAGCCCAGGAAGTCGGGGCGCCCGATCGGATACGCGATCGGGCCCACGCGCAGACTCACACTCATTCTTCGAGTGTAGAAGTCCCCCGTTCGCGAGCCATCGGCCACGCCACCGACGCGTGAGGGCTCAGCGGCGCCGGCCGGTGCCGAACATGCCGCGGATGACGGAGGTCAAGATCGTCTGGGTGGACTTGGCGTTCAGCACCTGCTCAATCGGCGACGGATCGGGCTTGCGGGATGTGCGCGAACGCGTGGCGCCGGTCGCCTTCATCAGACGGTCGTACTCCTTCTGGCGCTCCTTCTCGGCGCGCTGGCGCTCCTTCTCCGCCGCGGCATCGGCCTTGGCCGCGGCGGCCTGCTGCGCGGCGAGCTCTTTCTCGGCGGCGGCCCGCGTCTTGGCGGACTGCTCCGCGGCATCCCGCTCCGCCGCGGCGTTCATCTTCGCGGTGAGGATCTCGCGCGCCGACTCGGGGTCGATCGCGGTGCCGTACTTCGCCAGCAGCGGCGAGGCGTGCACGGCGCGCTCGATGTCGGGATCGGGGGTCGGCGACATGAGCCCCTGCGGAGCGCGCAGCCGCGTCCAGGCGACGGGGGTCGGCGCGCCCTTCTCGCTCATGACGGTCACGATCGCCTCGCCGGTGCCGAGCTCCTGGAGGACGCGTTCGAGGTCGTATCCGCTCTTCGGGTAGGTGCCGACCGTGGCCCGCAGCGCCTTCGCATCGTCGGGCGTGAAGGCGCGCAGCGCGTGCTGGACGCGCGATCCGAGCTGGGCGAGGACGTCGCCCGGCACGTCCTTGGGGGTCTGCGTGACGAAGAAGACGCCGACCCCCTTCGAGCGGATGAGCCGGACGGTCTGCGTGATCGAGGCCAGGAAGTCCTTCGACGCGTCGCGGAACAGCAGGTGCGCCTCGTCGAAGAAGAACACGAGCTTCGGCTTGTCGAGGTCGCCGACCTCGGGGAGGATCTCGTACAGCTCGGCGAGCAGGTACATCAGGAACGTCGAGAACAGGGCCGGCTTGTCGGCGACCCCGGGCACCTCGAGCAGCGAGATGACGCCGCGGCCGTCGGGGGCGGTGCGCAGGAAGTCGCGCACGTCGAATTCGGGCTCCCCGAAGAACACGTCGGCGCCGTCGTCGGCGAACGTGATGAGCTGACGCAGGATGACGCCCGCCGTCGCCGCCGACAGCCCGCCGAAGTCCTTCAGCTCGGGCTTGCCCTCGTCGCTCGTCAGCCAGCTCAGCACGGCGCGCAGGTCCGACAGGTCGACGAGGGCGAGACCGTTGGCATCCGCGTAGTGGAAGACGAGGCCGAGGCTCGACTCCTGGGTCGCGTTCAGCCCCAGCACCTTGCTCAGCAGCAGCGGTCCGAACCCGGACACCGTCGCACGCACGGGGACGCCCTTGCCGATCCCGCCGAGGGCGAAGTACTCCGTGACGGATGCCTGCGGCGTCCACTCCTGGCCGATCGCGGCCGTGCGCGCGAGCAGCTTGTCGCTCGGGACACCCGGCGTCGCGACGCCGGAGAGGTCGCCCTTCATGTCGGCGGCGAAGACGGGGACGCCCTTGGCGGCGAGCTGCTCGGCGAGGCCCTGCAGCGTGCGGGTCTTGCCCGTGCCGGTCGCACCCGCGACGAGGCCGTGCCTGTTCATCATCCCGAGCGGGATGCGGATCTGCGCCTCCGGCACGGGGTCGGTGTTCACGAGCGCACCCAGGTCGAGGGTGGCGTCGGCGAACGTGTAGCCCGCGGTGATCGCGGCGACCTGGTCGGCGTCGAGGGGCCCGCGCGCGGGGGTGGGCTCGGGCGCCGCCGCGGCTTCCTGCGGAGATCCGCCCTCCTGCGGAGATCCCGGCCCCGATCCTCCGCTCGAAGGCACGATCTCCGCGGATGCGCCGGGCTCGGGGGCGCCGGGCTCGGGGGCGCCGGGCTCGGGGGCGCCGGGCTCGGGGGCGCCGGGGGCGCCGGCCGCGCGCGCGGCCTCGGCTCGGGCGAGCGCGACCTTGGCCTGGGCGAGTTTCAGCGCCGCCTCCGCGGCCTCGGCCTCGGCGTGCAGGCGGGCGAGCTCGGCGTCATCGGCGGCGGTCATGCCGTCAGCCTAGCGAGCGAGGCGCATCCGCTCTCGGTCGATGCGTACGGTCAGGGCACCGGCGACGATGAGCGCCACCCCCGCGCCGATCACCGCGCCGCCGACCGTGTCGCTGAACCAGTGCGCGTGCACCTGCGTTCGGCTGAACGCCATCACGAACACCCACGCCGCGCCGACGACGGCGACCCAGACGCGCGGAAAGAGGACGACGGCGATCACGGCGATCGTCGCCGCGTTCGCGGTGTGACCGGACGGGAACGATCCGTGGTCGGACACGACGATCATGTCCTCCGGGCGCGCCCGGCCGAAGATCGCCTTGAGCACCTGCACCCCCGCCGCGCTCGCGGCCGAGGCCACGAGGACGAACAGGGCACCCCACGGGCGGCGCAGGGCGAGCATCAGCGCGGCGCCGCCCAGCGGCACCACGAAGGTGGCGAACCAGCCGCCGCCGAGGAAGTTCAGGACGAGGGCGGCGGGATCCAGCGGCGCGAACACCGACACGAAGGAGTTCCACCAGTCGTCGACGTCGATGTCGACCTCGACGGTCACGAGGATGCCGAGGAGCACGGCCACGACGCCGAGCGCGAGCCCGATCGCCACCCGCTGGAGCGCGGTCGTGGTCAGGTCGTCGTCGATGGGGGCATCCATCGCCCCATTGTGGGGGGCCGCTCGCGCGGGCATCCCGTCCCACACCGTCGACGGCGGGATCCGCCGACCCGGGCGCGATGCCCGCGTCAGGGCGCGAGCCGCTCCACGGTGCGCGGACGGACGACGAGCCACAGCGCGAGGCATCCGATCACGGCGCATCCCGCCATCACCGACGCCATGGACGTCGCGGTGATGCCCGCGTCGCGGGCCACCCACCCGACGACGGGCGAGATCAGGCCGGCGACGCCGAAGTTGCACGCGCCCAGGACGGATGCCGCGGTGCCCGCGGCGGATCCGTGCCGATCGAGGGCCAGCACCTGCACGCACGGGAAGGTGAACCCGCACGCCGTGATGAACAGGAACAGGGGCACCATCGTCCCCCACAGGCCGAGGCCGAGCTGGTCGGCGACGACGATGGCGACCGCGGCGGCGAGCAGGACCGCCGTCGAGACGGCGAGCACCCACTGGGGTCCGAAGCGCGCGGCCAGGCGCGAGGCGACCTGCACGCCTCCGACGATGCCGAGCGAGTTGACCGCGAAGAGGAGGCCGTACTGCTGCGCGTCGAAGCCGTACCCCTCCTGGAACAGGAACGAGGACGCGGACAGGTACGAGAACAGTCCGCTGAAGCTCATGCCTCCGATGATGAGGACGCCGATGAAGACCCGGTCGGTGAACACGCTGCGGTAGCGGCGCAGGACCGCGGCGGTCCCCCGCCCGCTCCGCCGCGCCTTCGGCAGCGTCTCGGGGACGAGCAGCACCGCGGACACCAGCATCACGAGCCCGTAGACGGCGAGGACGACGAAGATCCCGCGCCACGGCATCACCGCCAGCAGCGCCGACCCGATCAGCGGGGCGGCGACGGGGGCGACTCCCGACACCAGCGCGAGGCGGCTCAGCATCACGACGAGGCGGCGCCCGCCGAACAGATCGCGGACGATCGCCATGGCCACGACGCCGCCGGCGGCGGCCCCGACGCCCATGAACACGCGCGCGATGCTCAGCAGGATGAGGTCGGGAGCGAGGGCGGCCGCGACGCTCGCGAGCACGTGCAGGGCGGTCACGGCCAGCAGGGGGATGCGGCGGCCGACCTGGTCGCTCAGCGGGCCCACGATCAGCTGGCCGAGGGCGAAGCCGATCATGGTCCCGGTGAGGGTGAGCTGGATGGCCGCGGCGGAGGTGTCGAAATCGGCCTGCAGCACCGGGAACGCCGGGAGATACAGGTCGATCGTGAACGGACCGAGCGCGGTCAGCGCGCCGAGCAGGATGATGTACACGACCCGTCGCGAGGCGGGGATCGCGTCTCCCGGGTGCAGCATGATCGGCGCGGTCGCCGGGTTCGACCCGAGAGTGCGGATCGCCCCCGTCGCGGAGTGCGCGGAGGCGGAGGTCGTCGCGGTCGGATGGGGTGATGTGTCTCGCACGGGTTCCCGTCGGTCGGGCAGGTGGGAAGGGCGCCCGGGGCGGGCAGAGAGGCTCGAAACGATTCGACGCCCCGTCGAGTCTACGCCCGTCCCGCCGGGTCGGGCCGGAGCCGAGGCGGGGCCCGGGCCGGACCCGAGTGAGATCCGGGCCGGACTCGGGCCCTCACGCGAGGCGAGGGCGAGCGCGAGCGCGAGGGCGAGGGCGGCGGCACCCAGCCGCCACCCACATTCCGGCGAATAGAATCGAGGTGCCCGCGACCGCCGCGGCATCCGAGCCGAGATCACACCCATGACCCCGACCTCTCCTTCGAATCCGACCGGCCCCCGACCGAACGGCGCACGGCGCAGCGGGAATCCCGCGACCCAGGCCAAGATCGATCTGACGGTCAAACAGCAGCGCGAGCAGCAGAAGCGCGAGAAGCTCGCCGAGTACCAGCGGCAGACGGCCCGCCGTCGGCGGAGCCGGCTGACCTGGTGGGTCGTCGGGAGCGCGGCGGCACTCGCCGTGGTCGGCGTCGTCGTGGCATCCCTCGTGTTCGCCCCTCCGGGAGCGCCGACGTACAGCGCCGGGAGCGCGGGCGCGAAGATCGACGGCGTCCAGACCTTCTCCAACGAGACCCGCCACGTCGAGGGCACGGTCGACTACCCCCAGACCCCTCCCGCCGGTGGACCGCACAACCAGTTCTGGCTGAACTGCGGGATCTACGGCGAGCCTCAGCAGAACGAGCTCGCCGTCCACTCGCTCGAGCACGGCGCCGTGTGGGTGACCTACGACGCGGCCCAGGTCTCGGGCGCAGCGCTCGACACGCTGAAGGGGCACTTGCCCTCCAGCTACGCCCTGCTCACGCCGTACGAGGGGCTGCCGAGTCCCATCGTGGTCAGCGCGTGGAACGCGCAGCTGCAGGTGCAGGACGCGGATGACGCGCGCATCCCCGCCTTCTTCGAGGAGTACTGGCGCAGCCAGAACGCGCCCGAACCGGGCGCGGCGTGCACGGGGGCGATCGACGGCCCCGGAAAGCGGTCGTGACCGGCGCAGCGCCGACTCGTCCCGCACTGCCGCCGTGGTGGGCGGTGGTGCTCGTCGCGGTGGCCGTGGCCGCCCTGGCCTTCGCGATCGGGAGGTTCACGACCTTCGGCGGCGCCGCTGCGGCGATGCCCGCGACGGACTCCCCCGAGGCGGGGTTCGCCCGGGACATGCAGGTCCACCACGCGCAGGCCGTGGACATGGCGATGGACATCTATCGCCGCACCGACGACGAGGGCGTGCGCGTCCTCGCCTATGACATCGCGACGACGCAGTCCGCCCAGAAAGGCGAGTTCTACGACTGGCTCGTGAAGTGGGGCCTGCCGCAGGCCGGCGGCCCGCTCATGGCGTGGATGGATGCCGCGGACACGTCGCACCGGCACGGCGCGGCGACCCCCGGCGTGCGGCCCTCGGATGCCGACCTCGCGCAGCAGATGGGCATGGCGACCCCTGCCGAACTGGCCGACCTGCGCGCACAGGGCGGCCGGGAGGCGGACTGCACCTTCCTGGGGCTGATGATCCGCCACCACGAGGGCGCTCTGCCCATGGCGCAGGCCCTCCTTCAGCTCGGCCACGACCCTCGTGCCCTGACCGTCGCGCAGGGCGTCATCGACACCCAGTCCGCCGAGATCGACCTCATGACATCCCTGCGCACGACCCTCGCCTGCACCCCCTGACCCCCCCCTGCGCCCTCTGACCTCCTGCCCGCACGGCGCCTCTCTGCATGTTCGGGGTCGCCAAGTGTCGCGGCGCCCCCGGATTCGTGTCGCAAACGGTCGCCATGGATGTCCCACAGCGACAGGATGCGCCATGTTTCCCGCGGGGTGGGTGGGCGGGCGCGGGGCGGGTCAGGCGGGCGGGAACACGATCTCGCCCGCCAGGATCGTCGTCGCGGTGCGGGTGCGGGCGATGTCGGCGGCGTCCCCGGCGAACGGATCCCGATCGGCGACCGCGAGATCGGCGGCGGCGCCCGCGCGCAGCCGACCGGCGGATCCGTCACCGATGAGCTCGTGCGATCCGCTCGTGTAGGCGGCGAGCGCCACCTCGAGGGGCAGCTCCTCGTCGACGCCGAGCGGCGTCTCGTCGGGGTGTCCCGCCTCGCGCCGGGTGACGGCGACGCCGATCGCCGCCCACGGGTCGGGCTCCGAGACCGGCCAGTCGGATCCCATGGCCAGCTGTGCACCCGCACGCCGGAGCGAGCCGAACGGGAACTGCCACGCGCTGCGCTCGGGGCCGAGGAGGGGCTCGGTCACGGTGCGCATCACCTCGGAGCGACAGGCCCACACCGCCTGGGCGTTGACGGTCGTGCCGGTCGCGGCGAACCGCGGCACGTCGTCGGGGTCCACGACCTGCAGGTGGGCGATGTGGTTGCGGACGCCGCGCGTCGGGGATCCCGCAGCGGCGAACGCGTCGAGCGCCTGCGCCACCGCGCCGTCGCCGATCGCGTGGACGTGCACCGCGATGCCCGCGGCGTTGCAGCCGGCCACGACGGCCCGGACCACGTCGTCGGGGAAGTAGCGCAGCCCCGTCGATCCGTCCGGGTATCCCGCCCGGAGGGCCGCCGTCTTCGACTCGACGATCCCGTCGAGCATGAGCTTGGCGGTCCGCGTCGGGAAGCCGGACGCGGCCGCCCGGCGCTCGCGGTCGACCACGCCGGCGACGAAGTCGGCGACGCCGGCGACGGTGAGGTCCCGCGGCACCCAGATCGCACCGGTCGGCCGCCCCCGGAGCCCCGCGGCCAGGGCCGCGTGGTACGCCGGCGTGAAGTCCGGGATGCTGCCGAACGAGGCGAGAGCCGCCTCCTGCCATGCCGTGATGCCGAGCGACAGGAGGTGCTCGGCGGCGGAGCGGATGCCGGGGGCGAGCGCCTCCGGGGTGGGCTGCGGCGCGATCCGCCCGACGAGGTCGACCGCCCCCTCGCGGAGGGTCCCCTGCGGGGCGCCGTCGGCATCCCGCACGATGCGACCGTCGGGCGGGTCCGGTGTCGTCCGATCGATCCCGGCGAGGGCGAACGCCCGGGAGTTGGCCCACCCGCCGTGCCGGTCGCTGTCGAGCAGGAGCACGGGCCGGTCGGGGACGACCGCGTCGAGCGCCTGCCGCGACGGCGTCCCGCCCGGGAACCACTCCGCCCGCCAGCCACCCCCGCGCACCCACGCGTCGGGGTCGTGCAGCGCCGCGGCGTGCTCACGCACCCGGTCGAGGCAGGCCGCCTCCGACCCCGCGTCGTCGAGGCTGCAGTCCAGCCCCTCGAGCGCCACGAGGCCGAGGTGCACGTGCGCATCGGCGAACGACGGGGAGATCAGCCCGCCGCCGGCGTCGATCTCCGCGGCGTCCGGCAGCGCGGCGCGCACGTCGGCGCGCGAGCCGACGGCCACGATCCGCCCTCCGCGGATGCCGACCGCGTCCGCGTCCGTCACGGCCGCCCCGTCGAAGACGCGACCTCCCGACACCACAAGCTCGTCCGTCGACATCCCTGTCCTCACCTCGGGTTCAGCCCGCGCGGCGCACGGGACGGAAGAAGCGTCCGGCCGGCGGCGCCCACACCGCGACGAGCACGAGCGCGTACACGACGACCTGGGCGATCGACCAGCCGTCCCAGTCGTGGTCGATCGCCAGACTCGCCAGCTGCAGGCCGATCAACGCGACGGCGAGCACGCTGACGAACAGGCGCGACAGTCCGCTCCCCCGGCCGAGCCCGGCGGCGGAGGCGACCGACAGCAGCCCGAAGAGGATGATCCCCACCCCGACCAGCGAGACCGTCATCACCATCGACGACGGCACGTCGTAGCGACTGAGGAGGAACAGCACACCGAACATCGCGTTGGCGAGGCCGCCGAGGTAGATGAGGGCGACGGCGATCGTCACCGGCACGGGCCGCGACACCTCGCGGGTGTGAGCGACCGTGCGCGGCGCGGCATCGGCCAGGGCGCGGGCGACGTAGCGACGCTGCACGGCGCGGACGACCTCGATCAGCAGGATCGCCACGACGCACGCCGCGGTGACGACGAGCGCGGTCAGCTCGCCCGGATCCACCAGGAGGAAGAAGGAGCGCGACAGCGCCACCGAGAAGATGACCACCAGGGCCACGAACATGCCGCCGACGACGGCCCCCTTGTAGCGATTGAGCGGCCGGCTGAGCACCGCGAGGATCCAGATCCCGACGACCGCGAGGATGATCGTCGCCCCGGTGCGCAGTTCGTCGACGTCCGTGCCGGCACCGCGGACGATGAGTGTGTACGCGGTCAGCGTGAGGGCGACGATCACACCGGTGGGGATCGCGAAGCTCAGCGAGCGGCGCAGGAATCCCGGGATGTAGCGCTGCGCGTTCGGCATGAGTGCGAGGAAGAACGCGGGGATCCCGATCGTCAGCCCGTCGGTGATCGACAGCTGCCGGGGCAGGAACGGGAACTCCAGCACGAGCACGCCGAACAGGACAGCCAGCAGGGTCGCGTAGACGGTCTTGGTGAGGAAGAGCATCGAGACCCGCTCGATGTTGGCGATCACCTGCCGCCCCTCGGCGACCACGTCCGGCAGGTGCGAGAACCGGCCGTCCAGCAGCACCAGGCGGGCCACGGCCTTGGTCGCGGCCGCCCCCGAGTTCATCGCGATGCCGATGTCCGCCGTCTTGATCGCGAGCGCGTCGTTCACGCCGTCGCCGGTCATCGCCACCGTGTGGCCGCTCGACTGCAGCGCCACCACCATCCGCTTCTTCTGATCCGGGGTGACCCGTCCGAACACGGTGTGCTCCTCGAGGATGCGGGCCAGCGCCGCGTCGTCGTCGGGCAGCTCCCGGGCGTCGAAGCCCTCCGCCGCATCCACCCCGACCTCGCGCGCGATCGCCGCGACCGTGCGCGGGTTGTCCCCGGAGATGATCCGGATGCCCACGCCCTGCGCCCGGAAGTACTCGAGCGTCTGGGCGGCGTCGCCGCGCACCTTCTCGCGGAACGTCAGCACGGCGACGGCGGCGAGATCCTCGGGCAGCCGCTCCTGCTCCGCGTCGTCGGCGGTCAGCACGCGCGGGCTGTAGGCGAGCACGAGCGTGCGACGCCCCGTCGAGGCCCTCGCGACCACCGCGTCGCCGAGCGGGTCGGTGACATCGGTCGCGGCCGGACCGAAGACCATCTCGGGCGCCCCGAGCACCCAGGTGCCCGCGGGGTCCCCGTCGGAGGCGAACGAGGCGGCGCTCCACTTGCGCGCCGAGGAGAACGCGATCGTCTCCTGCGCGACGCGCGGGCGCTCCGCCGCGTCGGCGGCGAACGGCACGCGCAGCGTGCGGGCCGTGGCGTTGGCGTCGGGTGCGGCGCCGTACCATCCGAGCGTGCGGCGCCATCCGGCGACCCCGTCGAGCACGAAGGCGTCATCGTAGGCGATCTCGCCCTCGGTGAGGGTCCCCGTCTTGTCGAGGCAGATCACGTCGACCCGCGCGAGTCCTTCGACGGCGGGCAGCTCGTTCACGAGCACCTGCCGGGCGGCCAGTCGCGCGGCGCCCACCGCGAACGTGATCGAGGTCATCAGGACGAGCCCGAGCGGGATCATCGCGGTCAGCGAGGCGATCGTGTTCACGACCGCCTGCACCCAGGTTCCCGCCTCCCACGCGGAGCGCCAGCCGCCGGCGACCTGCATCTGCGCGTTGAGGACGAGCAGGCCGATCGGCCCGATCCCCCAGCCCACCCACGTCAGCACGCGGTTGATCGAGTCGCGCAGCTCCGACCCGACGAGCGAGAACCGCTTCGCCTCGTCGGCGAAGGTGTTCGCGTAGGACTCCGCGCCGACGCGGATCACCTGCGCATCACCCTCGCCGCCCACCACGATCGAGCCCGACAGGGCCTCGTCGCCGGGGTGCTTGTCGACGGCGTCCGACTCGCCGGTGAGCATCGACTCGTCGATCTGCAGCCCACGGGATCCGACGATGCGCGCGTCGGCGGGCACCTGATCGCCCGCCCGCAGCACGAGGATGTCGTCGCGCACGACGTCGGTCTGGGCGATCTCCTGCTCGGTCCCCTCCCGCCGCACCCGGGCGCTGGCCGCGTTCAGCAGGGCCAGTTTGTCCAGTGCGGCCTTCGCACGGAACTCCTGCACCGACCCGATGACGGCATTGGTGACCGCCGCGAAGCCGAACAGGGCGTCCTGCCAGCGCCCGAGCGCGAAGAGGACGCCGAAGCACGCGAAGACGATCCCGTTGAAGAGGGTGAAGACGTTGGCGCGGATGATGCTCGCGGCGCTGCGGCTGGTCTCCGCCCGATAGGCGTTGGACCGCCCGTCGCCGATCCTCTCGGCGACCTCGTCGGCGCCGAGCCCCTGCGCGGGGTCGACGTCGACGAGGGGGGCGGGGGCGGGCTCGGCCGACGTCGTCATGAGATCACGATAGAGCGAGAGGGGCCCGAGCGGCGGCGTGCGCGCTCGGGCCCCTCCCACGGAATGCCCGGGGCCGGGCGGATCAGCCCTTCGTGGCCCCGGCGAGCAGGCCTCGGACGAAGAAGCGCTGCAGGGCGAAGAACACCACGAGCGGAACGACGATCGAGATGAACGTCCCCGCCGCCTGCAGGAACCACTGGTCGCCCCAGGTGCCCGACAGCGAGTTCAGAGACTGGGTGATCGGCAGCGACGACGACGGCGCGAAGATCGTCGCGACGAGCAGGTCGTTCCACACCCAGATGAACTCCAGCACCGCGAACGAGGCGAGAGCCGGCGCGGCGAGCGGGAGGATCATCCGGAAGAAGATCTGCCCGTGACCGGCGCCGTCCACGCGCGCGGCCTCGATGACCTCGCTCGGGATCTCCGCGATGAAGTTGTGCAGCAGGAACACCGCGAGCGGCAGGGCGAAGATCACGTGAGCGATCCACACCGTCGCGAAGCTGTGATCGAGGCCGCGCAGGTCCAGCGCGGGGAAGATCGTCACGTCTCCGACCGACAGTCCGCGCGAGAACAGGCTCAGCAGCGGCACGAGGGCCATCTGCAGTGGGACGATCTGCAGGGCGAACACCGCGATGAATGCGAGGTTGCGCCCCTTGAAGTCGATCCACGCGAACGCGTAGGCGAGCAGCGACGCGATGGCGAGCGCGAAGAAGACGACGGGGATCGTGATCGCCAGCGAGTTCAGGAAGGACTGGCCGAGAGTGAGCGCCGTCCCGCCCGCGGTGAGCGCCTTCTGGTAGTTCTCCAGGGTGAAGGAGGGGTCGACGAAGACCGTCCACCACCCCGTGCTCTGCACGTCGGAGCCCGGCCGCAGCGAGGTCACGAACAGACCCAGGGTCGGGATCGTCCAGAAGATCGCGATGATGAGGGCGGCGATCGTCGCCCCCTTCGAGGTCAGGCGCTTGCGCGCCATCGCCTCGTGCTTGCGCGTGTCGCGCGAGACCTGGCGAGCCGTCCGGGTGTCCGTGATCGGCTCGATGATGTCGACGCCCGTGCTCATCGGATCTCCCTCTGCTTGCGGATCTGGATGATGTTGAAGACGATCAGCGGCGTGACGAAGATGAACAGCACGACCGCCAGCGCCGCCGCGTGGCCGTAGCTCTGGAACCGCTGCTGCTGGTTGACCATCTCGAAGGCGAGCACCGAGGTGTTGGCCCGGCCGCCCGTCATGACCGCGACGATGTCGTAGATCTTCAGCGACGCGATCGCGATGGTCGTCACGACGACGACGAGCGACGAGCGGATGCCCGGGACGGTGACGTTGCGGAACCTCTCCCAGGCGTTCGCGCCGTCCAGCTCCGCGGCCTCCATCTGCTCGGCGGGGACCGCCTTGATGGCGGCCGAGAGGATGACCATCGCGAGGCCGGTCTGGCTCCAGATGAACACCACCATCAGCAGCAGGCTGTTGATGAGCGGCGTGACGCTCAGCCAGGCGACCGGGTCCCCGCCGAACGCGGTGATGATGGCGTTCAGGATGCCCAGCTGATCGCCCTGGCGGTAGTCGTACACGAACTTCCAGATGATGCCGGCGCCGACGAACGAGATCGCGAAGGGCATGAAGATGAGCACCTTCAGGAAGCGCTCCCCCGCCGCCCGGTCGATGAACACGGCGTAGGCGAGCCCGACGATCGTCGCGATGGTCGGGCAGATGAGCACCCAGATCACCGTGTTGATGACCGACCACGTGCCCTCCGGCTGGGTGAAGACCCAGACGTAGTTCTCGAAGCCGACGAAGGCGTCCCCGGTCTTGTCGTAGAACGACTGGACGAAGGTGGCGATGAACGGGTAGACGAGCCCGATCAGCAGCAGGACGGTCGCGGGCGCCGCGAACAGCACCAGCTGGAACAGGTATCCCGCGCCCTGCCGCGACCGGTAGTCGAGCAGGAACAGCGCCGCACCGGCGACGATGGCGATGCCGATCACGAAGATGAACGCGTTCTGGTAGGGCCGCAGCAGCATGAGCGCGATGACCGGGACCGCGAAGCAGGCGACCAGCCGCAGCCAGAAGTACCCTCGCCCGGCCCGCGGCGCGTACTCGATGAGCAGGAGCAGGACGCCGACGACCGCGCCGAACACGAGCAGCACGATCGGGATCTGCACGAGCGGGCCCATGACGCCGAGCCACTGGAAGAAGGCGGTGAGGGAGACGCCCGGGATGACGATCTTCGCCGGGTCGTCGACGGGCGCGCTCATCAGCAGGAGCACGAGGAGCGCCAGGATCACGACGAGCGCCCCGACGGCGATCAGGGTCGTGGTGCGCGAGGAGAAGGCGCGGCGCGGCGACGGCGGAGGCAGCGGCGCGCCCGTCCTCGGTCGCGCGGGCGCGGTGGTGGTGTCGGTCATCGATGGCCTCCGTGTGCTTCGGTGGACGCGGAACGAGTGTGTGAGGGCGCGGGCGCCGCGGGCGGGATGCCGACGATCCGGCATCCCGCCCGCGGTCTCACGCGGTGGTGATCAGTTGTTGTAGCCGGCCTGGATGTCGCTGAGGACCGTGGCCTGGTCCTTGCCGTCGATCCAGTCGACCATGCCCTTCCAGAACGAGCCGGAGCCGACCGTCGCGGGCATGAGGTCCGACGCGTCGAAACGCACCGTGGTGTTCGGGTCCTGCAGGAGCTTCATCGCCTCGACGAGGAACTCACTGGAGGCCTTCGACGGGTCCGCCTTCAGGTTCGCCGAGATCGCGCCGCCCTCGCTGACGCGCGCATTGGCGAACTCGGGCGAGGACATGAACTCGAGCACCTTCTGGGTCGCCTCGCTGTCCGAGAAGCCCGCGACGAACTCGCCGCCGACCTCGATCGTGGCGGAGCCCTCCTTGTAGCCCGGCAGGACGAACGCGTACACGTCACCGTCGGGGGCGACCTTCGGGGTCTCTCCCGACGCCGTCTTGACGGTGAGGAAGTTGGCCGTCAGGAACGAGGCCTGGTGCGTCAGCGGGCAGGACCCGTCGGCGACCTTGGCCGCGACGTCGCCGAAGGCGGTGCTGTTGATGCTCTTGACGTCTCCGAACCCGGCGTTGACGTACGCGGGGTTCAGCAGGATGTCGCCCACCGCCGTGAAGGCGTCCGCGATCTGCGGGTCGGTGAACTTGACGTCGCCGTCGACCCACTGGTCGTAGACCTCGGCGCCGGACTGGCGCAGGACGAGGTCCTCGATCCAGTCGGTGCCTGGCCAGCCCGACGCGCCGCCGGACTCGAAGCCGGCGCACCACGGTGCCGCGCCCGTCTTCTCCTGGATGGTCTTGGTGAGCGTGAGCAGCTCGTCCCAGGTCTTCGGCGCCTCGACGCCCCACTCCTTGAACTTGGCCGGCGAGTACCAGACGTAGCCCTTGATGTTCGCGAGCATCGGCGCCGAGTAGAACGTGCCGTCGAACGTCCCGTACTTCTTCCAGTCCGGCGTCCAGTTCGCGTCGACGTTGTCCTCGACGGCCTTCGGGGCGGGCTTCACGTCGCCCGTGCCCACGAGGGTCTTCAGAAGGCCCGGCTGCGGCACGATCGCGACGTCGGGGGCGTCGCCACCGGTGACCTTGGTGACGATGTTCGCCTCGAAGCTCTTGTCGCCCGTGTACTGGACGGTGACCCCGCTGTCCTTGCTCCAGTCGTCGAAGACCTTCTGCAGCGCGTCCGCCTCGGAACCGGTGATACCTCCCGCGACGCGGACGGTCCCCCCGGCGCCGCCGCTCGCGTCGCCGCCGCCCGTGTTGCCGCTGCCGCCGCCTTCGGCGCAACCGGCCAGTGCCAGTCCCGCCACGCCCATGATGGCCAGAGGCGCGATCCAGCGCCGCCGTGACATCCCCATGTGATTCCTCCTCATTGAGTGCTCCGGATGATCCTGATGCACACCGCTCCCCGTAGGGAACCGGTTCCAGGACAAAGTACTGGACCACTCCGCGGCACACAAGGACCGAAAGATCACAACCGGGTAACGCCCTGATTCAGCGTGATCACGCGGCGTGCTACTCTCGACAACCGGTTCCATAAATCTTCCGGTCCCCCCGGAAACACACGGCTCGAGGAGGAGCGCCGATGGCAGGAATCGCGGACGTCGCGGCCCGGGCCGGCGTATCCAAGGCCACGGCGAGCCGCGCTCTGAGCGGCGTCGGCTACGTGTCGGAGGCGACCAAAGGCCGCGTGCGCCGGGCCGCAGAGGAGCTCGGCTACGTCCCTTCCGCCGGCGCGGTGGGACTCGCCACCGGTCGCACCCAGAACATCGGCGTGGTCATGCCCTACGTCAACCGGTGGTTCTTCGCGGAGGTCCTCGAGGGCATCCAGCAGGCGCTCCTGGAACGCGGCCTCGACCTCACCCTGTACGACGCCAAGCCGGGTACGACGGGACGAGCCCGCATCTTCAACGACTTCCTCGCGCGCAAGCGCTTCGACGGGCTCATCGCCGTGGGGCTGGAGCCGGTCGACCGCGAACTCGAGCTCCTCACCCGCATCGATCGCCCCATCGTCAGCGTCGTGGGATCGAGCGAGCTCACGAGCGTGGTCGCCGTGGACGACGACTACGCGGCGTGCCGCGCCACCGAGCACCTCATCGCGCTGGGGCATCGCGACATCGTCTTCGTGGGCGGCGCACCCCGGTCGCACTGGGCGCACGTCGATCAGCAGCGCCTCGCCGGGTACCAGCGCGCGATGCACGACGCGGGACTGTCGGAGTACGTCCGGCACGCGCACTCCGAGGTGTCGCTGCCCGGAGGGTACGGCGCCGCCGCCGATCTTCTGGGTGACACCCGCAACCGGCCGACGGCGATCGTCGGCGTATGCGACGAGGTCGCGATCGGAGCGATGATCGCGGCGCGTCGGCTCGCGATGCAGGTGCCGGGTGATCTCAGCGTGGTGGGGATCGACGACCACGAGTTCGCGGAGATGTTCGCCCTGACGACGCTCCAGCAGATCCCCCGCGAGCAGGGCCGCAGCGCCGTCGAGGTGCTCCTCGCAGAGATCGCCGATCCCGAGCGCGAGCGCACCGAGCTGCGGATGCCCGCGCGCCTCATCGTGCGCAGCTCCACCGCACCCGTGCGCTCCCCCGCCTGACGCGTCACCCCTCCGGGAGCATGGCGAAGGCCCCCGGGACGTGTCCCAGGGGCCTTCGCGCGGTTCTCCGAAGAGAGGCGATTACTTCAGGGTGACCGAAGCTCCGGCCTCCTCGAGAGCGGCCTTCGCCTTCTCGGCGGTCTCCTTGTTCGCGCCCTCGAGCACGGCCTTGGGAGCACCGTCGACGACGGCCTTGGCCTCGCCGAGGCCGAGCGAGGTGAGCTCGCGGACGACCTTGATGACCTGGATCTTCTTGTCGCCGGCGGCCTCGAGGATGACGTCGAACGCGTCCTTCTCCTCGGCCTCCTCGGCGGGGGCACCACCGGCGGGAGCGCCGGCAGCGGCGACCGCGACGGGCGCGGCGGCGGTGACGTCGAAGGTCTCCTCGAACGCCTTCACGAACTCGGACAGCTCGATGAGCGTGAGCTCCTTGAACGCGTCGAGCAGCTCCTCAGTGCTGAGCTTTGCCATGATTATCTCCTTGATTGGGGTTTGCTACGCCGGGGCCCGATGTCAGGCCGCGGACTCCTGCTTCTCGCGCAGCGCGTCGACCGTGCGGACGGCCTTCGACGGGAGCGCGGTGAAGACGAATGCCGCCTTGGTCAGCGAGGCCTTCATCGCACCGGCGAGCTTCGCCAGCAGGACTTCACGGCTCTCGAGATCGGCGAGCTTGTTCACCTCGTCGGCGGTCAGGGCGGCACCGTCGAAGTACCCGCCCTTGATCACCAGCAGAGGGTGTGCCTTGGCGAAGGCACGCAGGCCCTTCGCGACGGCGACCGGGTCACCGTGCACGAAAGCGATGGCAGACGGGCCCTTGAGCTCGTCGTCCAGCCCCTCGACCCCGGCGTTGCTCGCCGCGATCTTGGTCAGCGTGTTCTTCACCACGGCGTACTCCGCGTCCTGACGGATGCTGTTGCGGAGCTCCTTGAGCTCGGCAACCGTCAGCCCGCGGTACTCGGTCAGCAGAACGGCGGTCGAGCTCTCGAAGTTCTTCGTGAGCTCGGCGACCGATGCTTCCTTCTGCGCCATGGCCACTCCTTGTGTGTACGAGACGCTCCGCAGTGGCGGGGCGCCGGCCGGAGAAAATCGGTCCACCCACCCGGAAAACAAAGAAGCTCCGGCGCAAGCGCACGGAGCTCGAAACCCGGGGGTTCGTGTCGTACACCTGCGCGGGCCCCTGCGTTCGCAGAGCTTCGGTCGGAATGCGCTCACGCGCACGACGACGACCAGCGGTCTTCGGCTTCCCCCAGCCTACGTCACGGTCGAGCCACCGGCAAATCCGCCACCGGAACGCGTGCCACCGCGCGCGTTCCGCCGTCGGTGTGCAGACGGAGCTCGCCGCCCGCGGCGGTCAGCGCCTGACGCACCAGTCGCAGCCCGACGTGGCCAGGCCCGGCCGCCTCCGCGTGGGCGATGCCCACGCCGTCGTCGCTCACGCTCAGTTCCACCGCGTCGGCGTCGCGCGTCAGCTCGACGCGCACGCGAGCGGCACCCGCGTGCCGGACGGCGTTGCGCAGAAGCTCGCCCGCGGTGGCGAGGACGAGGCGGGCGAGCGGATCGGGCATCTCCCCCGGGTCGCCGACCCGGACCTCGACGACGATGTCGGCGGTCCGCGCGCGTTCTGCCGCGCGGGCGATCGCGGTCGGGAGCGTGCGTGCCGTGACGACCTCGTCGACGGTGTCGTCGAGGATCTGCCGCAGCGCCTGCGCGTCCTCGTCCAGGACGTCGCTCATCCGCCGAAGGAGGACGCGCGCGGACTCCTCGCCGACGGATCCGAGGATCGTCGCGATCCCCATCCGCACACCGGCGATGTCCTGCACGATCCCGTCGTGCAGTCGACGGGCCAGGACCATCCGCTCCTCGTGGCGTGAATCGACGGCGTACGCCATCGCGAGACGGCGCTCGTCATCGAGCCGGCGCACGCGCCGCACCAGCGAGAGCGACAGCGGGACGAGGACCGCGATCAAGGCGGCGACGCTGCCGACCACGACGGGAACGTGCATGAGCGCGGCCGAGCCGACCAGCTCGGCGCCCGGGACGACGACGTACACCTCCATCCGCATCGGCACGCCCCGCACATCTGCGAACCCGATGAACGCCTCCCGCAGGCGCTCGCGATCGACGGCCTCGAACCGGTGCTCGGCGTCGTCGGGCACCTCCTGGACGACGATCTCGCCCGCGTCGAGACGCGCCGCCAGGGCGGGGTCGAATCCGCGGACGTCGCCGACGACCCGATGCTCGTCGGAGTGCACGACGCGCACCCTGTCACCCTCGACCCGCCAGAGCTTGACCCGGTCCACCGCACCGACGTCGAGATAGCCGGCGATCACGTCGTCCACGGCCCGCGCCGCCGCCGCGGCATCGCCGAGATCCAGGGCGGAGAGCGTATCGCCCATCGACGCGGCGACCCGTGCGGCGACGGTCTCGGCGGTCTGCTGGGCCTGGGCGCGCGCGAGGATCCACTCGGCGACGAGCATCGCACCCATCACCCCCAGGACGAGCGCGATGGTCGCACCGAGGTGGACGCGCAGGATCGCCCGCGTCTCGCGCAGCGTGTCGCGCCCGCGCGGGAGCCCTGTCCCCGTGGACGTCACGACAGCGAGCGCGGCTCGAGCAGACCGATCGCGAGGGCTCGCGTGATGGCATCCAGCTGCGACGGCACGCCCAGCTTGGCGCGGATCGATTTCACGTGGTCGCGCACGGTGTGCACGGACAGCGACAGGGTGGCCGCGATGCCGGACACGCCCGCCCCTCCCGCCAGCAGCCGGAGGACTTCGCGTTCGCGTGCGGTGAGGGCGATCGTGCCGTCGTCGCGCATCCCCTCCGCGACGACCGGATGCCGCCGGTCGGCGGTCCGCACGGCGCGCAGCAGATCGTCGAGCCGCCCGT
Organism: Microbacterium sp. MMO-56; assembly: GCF_037146215.1. Lineage (NCBI taxonomy): Bacteria > Bacillati > Actinomycetota > Actinomycetes > Micrococcales > Microbacteriaceae > Microbacterium > Microbacterium sp. MMO-56. Next base: position 59,375 of record NZ_JBBCVW010000005.1, on the reverse strand, counting down.
CCTTGGCGAGGAAGGCGACCGCACCGGCGGCGAGCGCCTCCCGCGCGAGGTCCGGTCGCGGGTGCGCCGTGAGCACGACGATGCGAGCCCGCTCCGAGACCTCGCGGAACGCACGGATCGCCGCCACCCCGTCGCCGTCGGGCAGGTGCACGTCGAGCACGACGACGTCCGGGTCCTCCGCGGCGGCCCGGCTCACACCGTCGGAGATCGAGGTCGCCCGTCCGGCGCAGGCGAGATCGGCGGTCGCGTCGAGCGCGAGCGAGAACAGGTCGGAGAACACCCGGTGGTCATCGACGACGAGCACGCGACACCGGCGGGTGGTCGTCGAGGTCGCGGGCGTCACGATCCCCCATCTTAGGGAGTCGGAGCGAGGTTCGGTAAGGCTAGCCTCAGTTCGTGCCCGACGCCGTGCACGCCCCACAGCACTCCACCGACCCCAGGGATCCTCCATGCGCCGTCGTCCTCTCCTGCCCGCTCTCGCCCTCCTCGGCGCCGCGGCCGTCGCCCTCTCCGCCTGCTCCTCCTCCCGCACCGAACCGGCGTCGGCGACCCCGGACGCCGACGCGGAACGCACGCTCGTCGTATACTCGGGCCGCGACGCCGAGCTCATCGATCCGCTAATCGAGACGTTCGAGAAGGACAGCGGCATCGCGGTGCGCGTTCGCTACGCGGGCACCACCGAGCTGGCCGCCCAGCTGCTCGAGGAGGGCGAGCGCACCCCCGCGCAGGTCTTCCTCTCCCAGGACGCCGGCGCGCTGGGCGCCGTCTCGGCGGCTGGACTGTTCGCGCCGCTGCCCGGCGAGATCACCTCCGCCGTGGCCGAGGACTACACCTCGGCGGACGGTTCGTGGGTGGGCGTCACGGGCCGCGCGCGCGTCATCGCGTACGACAGCCAGAAGCACGAGGCGGCGGCGGTGCCCGGCGACGTGCGCACGCTCACCCAGCCGGAGTGGGCGGGCAAGGTCGGCATCGTCCCGACCAACGCCTCCTTCCAGGCTTTCGTCACCGCGCTGCGGGTCGCCGAGGGCGAGGATGCCGCGCGGGCATGGCTGGAGGGCATGAAGGCGAACGGCGCACAGATCTACGCGCGCAACGGAGAGCTGCTCGAGGCCGTCAACGCGGGCGCCGTCGAGCTCGGCCTGATCAACCACTACTACTGGGCACGGTCCGAGCAGGACCCCACGACGCTGCGCGCCCAGCTGCGATTCGGCGACCCGGGTTCGGTGTCGGCGCTGGTGAACGTCACCGGCGCGGGCGTCCTCGCGGGGTCCGCGGACTCCCCCGAGGCGCGCGAGTTCGTCTCCTTCCTGGTGTCGCCGAAGGCCCAGACGTACTTCGTCGAGGAGACGTACGAGTACCCGCTTATCGCCGGGATCGACGGGCCGGCGAACCTCCCCGCGCTGGAGGAGCTGGGCGGTCCGGACCTCGACCTGTCGCAGCTGGCGTCGCTCCAGGACACGGTCGCGCTGCTGAGCTCGGTGGGTCTGCTCTGAGCACCACCATCGCGCTCGACGCGTCGCGTCGACGGCGAGGCCGCGGGCGGGGACGGGAGTCCCTGCCCGCGGCCCTCGTCTGGCCTGCGGCGCTCGTCGCGGTCGCCGCCGCGGCGCCCCTCGTCCAGTTGGTCGTCCGCGCGACCGCTCCGGGAGCGGACGCGTTCGCCGGGGCGGTGCTGCGTCCCCGCACCGGCGAGCTCCTGCGCGACACCGTCCTCCTCGCGCTCGCGACGAGCGTCGCGGCCCTGTGCCTGGGCGTGGCGCTCGCGATCGCCGCCGTGCGGGTGCGGCTGCCCCTGCGGCCGCTGTGGTGGACGGCGCTGTGTCTGCCGTTGGCGATGCCGAGCTACGTCGCCGCCTTCGCCTGGATGGCGACCTGGCCGACCGTCCACGGCTTCTGGCCCCTCGTCGCCGTGCTCACCCTCTGCACGGTGCCCTACGTCACCCTCCCCACGATGGCCGCCCTCGCCGCGGCCGATCACTCCCTCGCCGACGTGGCCCGCACTCTCGGCAACGGGCGCCTCCGCGCCTTCGTGCGCGGCACGCTGCCGCAGATCCTCCCCGCCGCCGCCGGAGGAACGCTGCTGGTGGCCCTGTACGCGCTCTCCGACTACGGCGCCCCGGCCGTCCTGCGGGTGGAGACGCTCACCACGGGCGTCTACGCGCAGTTCAGCAGCGGCTTCGTCCGGACGCTCGCCGCGTCCACCGCGCTCGTGCTCGCCGCTCTCGCCGTCCTGTGCGTCGCGGGGGAACGGATCGTCCGCCCCCGCGCCCGTCCCGCGTGGCCGGGCTCCCCGGCGCCCCCGCGCACCCTGTCCGCGCGGGCGACCGCCGCGGTGACGGTGCTGCTGGCGACGGTGACGCTCGTGAGCGTCGGCCTGCCCGTTCTCGCGCTCGTGCTGCGGATGCTGCGCAGCGACCGCTACGGGTCGGCGCCGGCCGACCTGGGCGCGGCCCTGGCGACCACCCTCCTGGTCTCCGCGGGCGCGGCGACCCTCACGGTGCTCGCCGCGCTCCCCGTGAGTCTCCTCGCCGCGCGGCACCGCGGACGTCTGGTCGCCGCCGTGGAGTCCGTCTCGTATCTGGGCCACGCCCTGCCCGGAGTGGTCGTCGCCCTCGCCCTGGTCGCCCTGTCGCTCCAGTTCTTCCCCGCCGCCTATCAGAGCCTCCCCGTCCTGCTCGCCGCGTACGCGGTGCTGTTCCTGCCGAAGTCGATCGGGGCGTCCCGCGCCGCCGCGGCGGCCGTGCCCCCCGCGCTCGAGGAGACCGCCCGGACACTGGGCGACGGCCCATTGCGCACGTGGTGCCGGGTCACGCTCCCCGCCATGCTCCCCGGGATCCTGGCGGGGTGGGTCCTCGTGGCCACCGCCGTGGCGAAGGAGCTGCCCGCGACGCTCATGCTGCGCCCCCTGGGGCTGGAGACGCTGGCGACGACGCTGTGGGCGAAGACGTCGCTCGGCGCCTACGGGGCCGCTGCCCCCGTCGGAGTGCTCCTCATCGTCGCGGGCATCGTCCCCGCCCTCCTCCTGGCGCGCTCCCTCTCCCGATCGATCCCGCGGTCCGACGCGGATGCGGATGGGCGGGGACGCCGATGAGTGCGCGCCTGCGCGGCATCCACGCCGCGCACGGTCCGATCGATGTGCTCCACGACATCGATCTGCGGGTGGGCTCGGGCGAGCGGGTGAGCGTCCTCGGGCCGTCCGGCAGCGGCAAGTCGACCCTGCTGCGCGTGGTCGCCGGGCTCCATCGTCCCCGCGCCGGCAGCGTCGAGATCCACGGGCGGGACGTCACCGACGCCCCACCGGAGCGACGGCGCGTCGGATTCGTCCCGCAGGAGGGTGCCCTCTTCCCGCATCTGGATGTCGCGGGCAACGTCGGCTACGGCATCCGCGGGCTGCGCGCCTCCGCCGCGCGGCGCGATCCCCGCGTGCACGAGCTGGTCGAGCTCGTGGGCCTGCGCGGACTGCATCGGCGGCGACCGCACGAGCTCTCCGGGGGCCAGCGGCAGCGCGTCGCGGTCGCGCGCGCCCTCGCGACCGCACCCGACCTCGTCCTTCTCGACGAGCCGTTCAGCGCGCTCGACGCGGCCCTGCGCCGCCGGCTCCGCGACGACGTCGCCGAGATCCTCCGGGCGCGCGGAGTGGGAGCGCTGCTCATCACGCACGACCAGGAGGAGGCCCTCTCGCTCGGGGATCGGGTGATCGTCCTGCGCGACGGACGCATCGTCCAGGACGACTCCGCCCGCGCCGTGTACGCGTCCCCCGCCGATGCCTGGACCGCGCGCTTCGTCGGCGAGGCGCTGGTGCTCCCCGCCACCGCGCGCGGCGACGTCGCGTCGTGCGCGCTCGGCGACCTGCCCCTGGCACGCACCGCCGGGGGCCGGATCGCCGTGGTCGTCCGCCCCGAGCAGGTGCGCGTGACCGCGGCGGGCGGCGGGGTCCCCGGCGTCGTGGAGCGGACGCGCTACTTCGGCCACGACGCCCTCGTGGATGTGGTCCTGGGCGACGGCACCCGGCTGTCCGCGCGTCTCGCCGCGGGCCGGGACCTCCCCGCGGGCGGTCCCGTGCGGGTCTCGGTGACCTCTCCCGTCGCCCCCGTGGCCGCCGACGGCTGAGCCGGGCGGCACCGGGGTGTCGCGGCGCGGCGGGTCGGCGGGGCGGGTTAGCCTCGATGTCATGACTCCGGAGGCTTTCGCGCGCATCGCCCCGGACCTCGCGGCACGCGTCGTCGCCGACTCCCGCGATCGCGTCGGGTGGATGCGGGCCCGCTCGCGCGGGATCACCGCGACGGATGTCGCCCAGCTCACCAGCCACACCGCGATCGCGCGCGCCGCCGACGCGAAGCTGGGCGCCGGCCGCGGCTTCTCGGGCAACGCGTACACGGACCACGGCCGCCGCCGCGAGCCGGAGATCGCGGCCTGGGTCGCGGCGACACATGGCATCCAGCCGTCGTCGGCCCTGTTCCACGCGGTCGTCGAGAAGCGCCACCTCGCGACGCCGGACGGCATCGCGGTCGACGCGGAGGGCCACGTGACCCTCGCCGAGATCAAGACGACGAACAAGACGTGGCGGTCCATCCCCCGCACGTACCTCCGCCAGGTGTGGTGGCAGCAGCACGTGCTGGGCGCCGAGCGCACCCTCGTCGTCTGGGAGGAGCACGACGGCTTCGTGCCCGTCGGCGACGAACCCCGGTGCGCGTGGGTCGACCGCGACGAGCGCGAGATCGGTCAGCTCGTGCGATTGGCCACGGAGCTCATCGACGAGCTCTACCGCCGGACGATGCAGCGGCGCGCCCTGACGGATGCCGCCGTGCGCCCGCGCGAGGAGTTCCGCGCGCTCGCCCTCGCCGACTGAGCGAGCCACGCGAGCGGTCGCAGCCCGGGGCGCCCCGACTCGGGGGATCGTCGACGTCGATAGTTGACGCGACTCAACGATAGGCGTATCGTTGACGCCTATCAACCATTGATCTCAGTCAACGACTCGACCCGCCGCCGGACGATCGCGCGGCGACGTCACCCGAAGGAACATCCATGTCGCACCCGTCCTCCGACGCCGTCGCGAAGCCCCGCATGAATCACCGCCAGGTGCTCGAGGCCCTCTCCGGCCTCCTCCTCGGCATGTTCGTGTCGATGCTCGCCTCCACGGTCGTCTCCACCTCCCTCCCCGTGATCATCCACGACCTCGACGGGAACCAGGCCGCCTTCACGTGGGTCGTCACCGCCACGCTCCTCACCACGGCGATCTCCACGCCGATCTGGGGCAAGCTCGCCGACCTCACGAACCGCAAGGTGCTCTACCAGCTCGCGATCGCGATCTTCGTGCTCGCGACCGCCGCCGCCGGGTTCTCCCAGTCACCCGAGATGCTCATCGCGTTCCGCGCCGTCCAGGGCATCGGCGCGGGCGGTCTCGCCGCGCTCAGCCAGGTGCTGATGGCCGACATCATCAGCCCGCGCGAGCGGGGCCGCTACATGGGCCTGTTCGGCGCGGTCATGGCCCTCGCCACGATCGGCGGCCCCCTCCTGGGCGGCGTCATCACCGACGCGTGGGGATGGCGCTGGAACTTCTTCGTGGCCCTCCCGGTCGCGGTCGTCGCCCTCATCCTCGTGCAGTTCACGCTCCACGCGCCCGCTCGCCCGAAGAAGAAGACGTCGATCGACTACCTCGGCATCGTGCTGCTGTCGACCTCGGTCTCGCTGCTGCTCATCTGGGTCACCTCGGCCGGCTCGGACTTCGACTGGTGGAGCATGCCGACGTTCCTGATGGTGGGCGGCGCCCTCCTCGCCGCCGTCCTCTTCGTGATCGTCGAGCTGCGCTCGTCCGAGCCGCTGATCCCGCTCACGCTCTTCCGCAACCGCACCTTCACGCTGTCGGTGGTCGCGTCCATCGCGACCGGCATCGCGATGTTCGGCGCGTCCGTGTTCCTGAGCCAGTACATGCAGCTCGCCCGCGGCGCGACCCCCACCGAGGCCGGCTTCATGACGATCCCGATGATCGGCGGTCTGCTGGTCGCCTCGATCGGGGTCGGCGCCCTGGTCACGAAGTTCGGGCGCTGGAAGCCGTACCTGATCGCCGGGGCGATCCTGCTCATCGCGGGCGCCTACCTGCTGTCGACGATCCACTACGACACCGACTTCACGTTGGTCTCCGTGTACATGTTCCTTCTGGGCGCCGGGGTCGGCATGACCATGCAGAACCTCGTGCTGGTCGTGCAGAACACGACCCGCCCCGAGGAGATCGGCGTCGCCAGCTCCGGCGTCACCTTCTTCCGGAGCCTGGGCGGCACCGTCGGCGTCTCGGTGATGGGCGCGGCCCTGGCCTCGCGGGTCACCGACCTGGTGGCCGAGCGCAAGGACGACATCACGGCCGCGCTCATGACTCTCGGCGACAAGGCGCAGTTCTGGGGGGAGCAGCTGCAGTCCGGCTCTCTGCCCAAGGTCTCCGCCATGCCCGAGGCTCTGCGCGTCGTCTTCGAGGACATCTACGCCAACGGCATCTCGCACTCGTTCCTGATCGCGGTGCCCGTCGCGGTGATCTCCTTGATCGCGATCGCGTTCCTGCCGAACAAGCCGCTGACGACCATGACCACCGTCGAGCGGATGCAGGCCAGCGAGGCCGACCTCGCCACGGTGTCGGTGCCCGCCGGCATGGCCGTCGTCACCGGTTCGGTGCGCACCGTCGACTCCGACGATGCGTCGGTCGCTCGCTAGGCTCGAGCCGTGACCATCGACGAACTCCAGGCCCGCACCGAGGCGGTGCGGGCCCTGGAGGCCGAGCTCGGCGAGCTCGTCAACCAGATGAGGCGGGTCCTCGCCGAGAACGCCGAGCGGGTCGCGCCGGGCATGCTCCCCGGCGCATACAAGGTCTTCACGACGATCGTGCGTCGCGGGCGCATCTCGCAGTCCGCCCTCGCCGAGGCGCTCATGGTCGACAAGGGGCAGCTCAGCCGCGCCGTCCGAGAGCTGGAGCAGCGCGGCTTCATCCGGCGCGACCCCGACCCCGACGACGGACGCGCGAGCATCCTCTCGCCCACCCCGCTCGGGGTCGAGCGCCTCGCCGCCGCCCGCGCGCCGCAGGAGAGCACTCTCGTCGCCGCCCTCGCCGCGTGGCCGGTCGACGACATCGGACACCTGACGCGGCTGCTGCACGCCCTCACCGCCGGAGTCACCCCGAGCTCCTGACCCGGACTCCCCGCGCACCCGCCCCCGTCCGCCGGTGAAGCTTCCCGGGGAGGTTTCCGGGGAGGTTATCGGTGCGGTAGCACCCGCGTAACACGGGCGAGACAATCGCCGGGTTGACTGGGGTCATCCAGGCATCCTGGTGGCAATGTCGACACGCACGCGGAAAGGCGACGGATGGCCGCTCGTAGTTTCCCCCGATTCCGCCCCCTGCGCGGCGCGGCCGCGGGGGATGCCCCGCACGCCGACGTCTCGCCGGCCCCCGAGACCATGCGCGCCGTCGTCTTCGACGCTCCGGGCGGCCCGGAGAGCCTGCACGACGCCACCGTCGCCACGCCCCGCCCGGTGATGAGCGAGGTGCTCGTGCGCGTCGTCGCCGCCGGCGTCAACCCGATCGACGCCAAGACGCGCGCCGGGCGCGGCGTCAGCAGTGCCATCACGGCGTACCCGAGCACGCCGGGGTTCGACTTCAGCGGGGTCGTCGTGCGCGCGCCCTTCGCCTCGCACCCCTTCCCCGTCGGCACCGAGGTGTTCGGGATGGCGGCGTACCCACGCACGGGCGGCGCCTACGCCGAGTATGTCGTCGCACCGACCCTGTCGCTCGCCCGCAAGCCCGCCGCGCTGTCGCACGCGGAGGCGGCGGGCGTGCCGTTGGCCGCCCTGACCGCGTGGGGCCTCGTCGTCGAGACGGCCCACGCACACGAAGGTCAGCGGATCCTCATCCACGCCGGGCCCGGCGGAGTCGGGCACTTCGCGGTGCAGCTCGCCGCCTACTTCGGCGCCCACGTGACGGCGACCGGCTCGGAGCGCAACCTCGCCTGGCTGCGCGAGCTGGGCGCCGCCGTCGTCATCGACCACGCCACCACGCGCTTCGAGGACGTCGTGGGCGAGGTCGACGTCGTGATCGACCTGGTCGGCAACGCGCACGACGAGACGGGGACGCGGTCGCTCACGGTGCTGCGGCCCGGCGGGCTCTACGTCATGGTTCCCACCGGGTCGTGGCCGGGCTTCGCCGAGTCGGCGGACGAGGCGGGGGTCCGTGCCACCGGCTACACGGTGATCCCCGACGGCGGGGTCCTCGCCACCCTCGGGCGTCTCCTCGAATCGGGCGCGATCCAGGTGTACGTCGATCGGGTCTACCCGCTCGACGAGGCCGCGGCCGCCCATCGCGACCTGGAGCGGGGGCACACGCGGGGGAAGCTCGTCCTCTCCGTCGGCGAGGCCTGACGGCGAGGCTCGACGAACGGCGCGGCTCAGCCGGCGAGCACGCGTCGCCCCTCGGCGACGATCTCCTCCGCGACGGCGTCGAGCAGGGCGGAGCGGAGGTTCCACTGCTGCCACGACAGCGGCACGTCGATGACCGGCCCGCCCAGCGCGACGAGCCGGCCCGATGCCAGGTGCTCCGCGGACTGCAGGCGGGGCAGCAGCGCCCAGCCGAGCCCGAGGGCGACAGCGGTCGCGAAGTCCTGCGAGGCGGGCACGCGATGCCTCGGCGCACGCGTCGGATCGATGCCGCGCTCGAGGAGCCAGCGACTCTGGAGGTCGTCGCGACGATCGAAGTCGATGAGCGGTGCGCCCTCCCACGTCGTGCGTGCGGCTTCCGCCGCGAGGTCGTCTGCGTCGCGCACCCGCGGCAGCCAGCGGGCGACGTAGGAGGGCGCGGCGACCGCCTCGTAGCGCAGCACGCCGAGCGGACGCGAGCGGCAGCCGCTGACCGGGGTCTGGCGCGAGGTGACCGCCCCCATCACGGTCCCGTCTTCGAGCATGCCTGCGGTGAAGTCCTGGTCGTCGCGGTGGAGGTCGAACACGACGGAATGCCGGGCGGCCACCCGCGCCAGGGGCGCGAGGAACCAGGTGGCGAGGGAGTCGGCGTTGACCGCCAGAGGAAGCGCGACGGGGCCGCCCGCCTCTCCCAGCTCGGACGCGGCCTCGTCCTCGAGCAGAGCCACCTGCCGCGCGAAGCGCACGATCGAGTGCGCGGCCGCGGTCGCCCGCACGGGCTTGGCCCGGACGAGGAGCACCCGGCCGACCTCGTCCTCGAGGGCGCGGATGCGCTGGCTCACCGCCGACGGCGTGATGTGCAGGCGGGCGGCGGCACCCTCCATGCTGCCGGCGTCGAGCACGGCGGCGAGCGTCGCGGCCCCGCGCGGAGAGACCCGCATGATGAAGCTCCTCTTCATCGGAGAAAGAATTCTGAGCTGGACTGTATCAGCCCCCGCCCCTAGCGTCGGAGCGTGATCTCCTCAGCCCTCGCCGGTCTCGGCCTCGGCCTGTCGCTGATCGTCGCCATCGGGGCGCAGAACCTCTTCGTGCTGCGCCAGGGCATGCGTCGCGAGCACGCCGTCGCCGTCGCCGCCGTGTGCGCGCTCTCCGATGCCGCCCTGATCGCCCTCGGCGTCTCGGGCCTGGGCGTCGTGCTGCACGCCGTCCCGTGGCTCGTGGAGGGCGTCCGGTGGGCGGGAGCCGCCTTCCTCGTGGGCTATGCCGCCCTGGCGGCGCGGCGCGCCCTGCGTCCGGCGGCGTCCGGCCTCGATGCGGGCTCGGGGGCGTCCGGCCTCGATGCGGGGGCATCCGGCCTCGATGCGGCTCCGGCAGCGCCCGGCACCGGCGGTGAGGCCGTGACGGCCGCGCACACCGCGATCCGCCGCGCCCCCGTCATCCTCACCTGTCTCGCTCTGACCTGGCTCAACCCGCACGTCTATCTCGACACGGTGTTCCTCCTCGGCGCGGTCGCGAGCACGCACGGCCCCGACCGGTGGTGGTTCGCCGCCGGCGCGATGACGGCGTCGGTGCTCTGGTTCTTCTCCCTCGCCCTCGGCGCGCGGCACCTCGGCCGCCGACTGGCGACTCCGCGCGCCTGGCGCGTGCTCGACGGCATCATCGCGATCGTCATGCTCGTGATCGCGGCGCGCCTGGTCTGGCCGCACTGACGGCCTTCCCCTCCCCCACCGCGCACGGAAGGATGGAGCCATGAGACGTGTGCACGTGGTCGTCGGCGGCGAGGTGCAGGGCGTGGGCTACCGCTACACGATGCAGCACGTGGCCCAGCGGGCGCGGGCGACCGGCTGGGTGCGCAACCTGCGTGACGGGCGCGTCGAGGCCGAGGTGGAGGGCACCGACGCCGCGGTCGGGACGGTCCTCGCATGGATGGCGGAGGGCCCTCGGGGCGGACGCGTCGCCTCGCTCGACCACCGCGACATCGATCCCGTGGGCGGCACCGGGTTCGACGTGCGCCGCGACGGCTGAGGAACGACGCAGGGCCCCCACCCGGAGGTGGAGGCCCTGCGCTCGCTCGACGGGATGCGTCAGGCGATGGAGTTGACGTCCAGCGGGATGCCGGGGCCGAACGTGGTCGACACGGCGCCCTTCTGGATGTAGCGGCCCTTGGAGCTCGACGGCTTCAGACGGACGATCTCCTCGAGAGCGGCCTTGAAGTTCTCGTCCAGCTGCTCGGCCGTGAACGAGGCCTTGCCGACGACGAAGTGCACGTTGGCGTGCTTGTCGACGCGGAACTCGATCTTGCCGCCCTTGATCTCCTCGACGGCCTTGGCCGGGTTGGGGGTCACGGTGCCGGTCTTCGGGTTCGGCATGAGGCCACGGGGACCGAGGACCTTGCCGAGGCGACCGACCTGGCCCATGAGCTCGGGCGTCGAGACGGCCGCGTCGAACGCGGTCCAGCCGCCGGCGACCTTCTCGATGAGCTCGGCGCCGCCGACCTCGTCGGCGCCCGCGGCGATGGCGGCCTCGGCGGCCGGGCCCGTCGCGAACACGATGACGCGGGCGGTCTTGCCCGTGCCGTGCGGCAGGATGACCGTGCCGCGGACCATCTGGTCCGCCTTGCGCGGGTCGACCGCGAGCTTGAGGGCGACCTCGACGGTGGAGTCGAACTTCTTCGAGCCGGTCTCCTTGGCGAGGTTCACGGCCTCGGTGGACGTGTAGAACTTGTCGCGGTCGATCTTCGCCGCGGCAGCTTCGTAAACCTTGGACTTAGCCATTGTGCGTTCTCCCCCTCAGTCCTCGACCGTGATGCCCATGGAGCGGGCGGTGCCGGCGATGATCAGCGAGGCGGCCTCGATGTCGTTCGCGTTCAGGTCGGGCATCTTCGTCTCGGCGATCTGACGGACCTGGTCCTTGGTGAGCTTCGCGACCTTGACGGTGTGCGGGGTCTTCGAGCCCTTCGCGACGCCGGCGGCCTTCTTGATGAGCTCCGCCGCGGGCGGGGTCTTCAGGATGAACGTGAAGCTGCGGTCCTCGTAGACGGTGATCTCCACGGGGATGACGTTGCCGCGCTGCGACTCCGTCGCGGCGTTGTACGCCTTGCAGAACTCCATGATGTTGACGCCATGCTGACCGAGCGCGGGGCCGATCGGCGGCGCCGGGTTGGCGGCACCGGCGTTGATCTGAAGCTTGATCAGGCCGGTCACCTTCTTCTTCGGTGCCATTCTCTTTCCTTCTGTCGAGCGCCCGCGTCCGTACGGATCGGGGCGCGCTTCCACACGACCGGCGGACCCGGAAGGTGGTGGGGATGCCGCGCGACGAGCGCGCAACCTCTTGATTCTACCGGATGCCGCAGCATCCGTCACGTCGACCGAGAACAGGCGATCATACGAGAACAGGACGATCCCCGGAGGGAACGTCCTGTTCTCGGCGGATGCCCTGTTCTCGGGCGGCCGACTACTGCTTGGTGACCTGGTCGAACGACAGCTCGACGGGGGTCTCGCGCTCGAAGAGCGAGACGAGGACGGTCAGCTTGCCGCTCTCGGGCTTGATCTCGCTGATCGAGCCCGGCAGACCCGCGAACGAGCCCTCCTTGATCGTGATGGTCTCGCCGATCTCGAAGTCGACCTCGGTGACGACCGAACGCGCCTGGGTGGCGGCCCCCTTGGCCGCACCCTTCGCGGGGGCGACCTCGGCGACCTGCACGAGCGACTTCAGCATGTTGAACGCCTCTTCGAAGCGCAGCGGGGTCGGGTTGTGCGCGTTGCCCACGAATCCGGTGACACCGGGCGTGTGGCGCACGACGGACCAGGTGTCCTCGTTGAGCTCCATGCGCACGAGCACGTAGCCGGGGATCCGGACGCGCGTGACCATCTTGCGCTGCCCGTTCTTGATCTCGACGACGTCCTCCATGGGGACCTCGACCTGGTAGATGTCCTCTTCGACCTCGAGCGAGCTCTTGCGCTGCTCGATGTTGGCCTTCACCTTGCGCTCGAAGCCGGCGTAGGAGTGGATGACGTACCACTTGCCCGGCAGCGAGCGCAGCTCGGCACGGTAGGCCTCGTAGGGATCCTCCCCCGGCTCGCCGGAGTCCTCGGCGGCTTCGGCCTCGTCGACCACGTCCGCAGCCTCGGCGACCTCGGCCACGAACTCCTCGTCGAGGGCGGGCGCATCGGGCTCGCCGTTGACATCCGGCCCGTCGTAGGGAGCGACGTCCTCGGCGGCCGCGGCGGCGACCTCGGCCTCCTCCTCGGCGAGGGCGTCGGTGAGGACCTCGGCGGCTGCCTCGGCCTCGGCGGCCTCGTCGATCTCCAGTGCGTCGTTCACGATCGCGTCCGCCTCCGGGTCGTCGATGTCGATCTCGTCGTACTCGTCGGCGTCGACCTCCTGCTCCTCCTCGTCCACGACGTGGACGGCGAGGTGCTCGGCCGGCTCCGAGGAGCGCTCCTCTGCGGCGAGGATGTTGCCCTCCTGGGCTTCGTCGTCCTCACTGGACTGCTCTGCGGCAGTGGCCCAGTCGACGTCGTCGGTGAACTTCTCAGACACGTGCGTTCTCTTCCATCGGGGGTGGGGGTCGGCGATCGGATGCCGTCGCTCAGGCCGGAACGCCGAAGACGACGTTCACCACCCAGGTGAAGAGCAAGTCCAGGCCGTACACGATCGCCATCATCACGACGACGAAACCCAGGACGACCGCCGTGTACTTGACGAGCTCCTGCCGGGTCGGGGTGACGACCTTGCGCAGCTCGCCGAAGACCTGACGGATGAAGAGGGCGATCCGCTGGAAGACGTTCAGCTTCTTCTCGCGGGGCGCGCTGCCTGCCGCGACGACCTCGCCGTGCGCCTCTTCCTGGACCATGTACCCACCCGTGTGCATTGCTCGGACTTGCCTGCGTACCAGCGTGAGACTGGCGCGCGTTCGTTATCAGCTGTGCGCTGACGCGCAGGGCGGACAGGAATCGAACCTGCAACCTGCGGTTTTGGAGACCGCTGCTCTGCCAATTGAGCTACCGCCCTAGAGATCCTGCGGATCCCGGGGTGAAGACCGACTCATGCTCCGCGCCTCTCGGGCACGGCGAAAGAATGCAGACTTCGACTGCACTGTCCAGTGTACGTCATGGCTCCGACGGCCGCGAACGGAGCCGGAGCCGTCAGTACTGCGCCGTGCCGTATCGGTCGGGTTCCTCGCCGCGGCGCACGTCGCGGCCGGACAGCGACGTCGGCTCGATGCGGACGTAGTTGTACTTGATCGTGGGGACCCAGGGCTTGAGCGGCAGGGAGTCCGCCGCCGCGACCTCCTCGGTCGTGTCGAGGCGACGCGCCCGCCCGCGGACCACGACGCTCCAGGCATCGGTGTCGGTGTACTCGTCGACCTCGAAGAGCACCTCGTCGTTGATGGTCAGCTCGGTGAGCTTGCTGCCCTCCGCGGTGCGGAAGACGAGGCTCTCGCCGTCCACGGTGTAGTTCACCGGGAAGATGTCCAGCACGTCGCCCACGCGGGTCACGAGCCGGCCCAGCTGCTGTTCCGCGAGGCGGTCCCAGCACTCGCGGTCATCGAGGGGACTGACGGCTTCCGTGGTGTCCATGACACCATCCTGCCCGCGGCACGGGGGCGGCGCCACCCGTCCCGGCCGGTCAAAACCCCGCTCGGACGGGCCGGGATCTCGCCTAGCCTGGAGTGATCCCGCCCCGCCATCCGACGTCCGGCGTGCGCGGAACGCCGATGCACCCCACGACCCACCGAGGAGCAACGCTGAACGAGAGCACCGCCCACCAGTTCCAGGTCGATCTGCGCGGAGTGATCGACCTGCTCAGCCGCCACATCTACTCGGGGCCCCGGGTCTACCTGCGCGAGCTCCTGCAGAACGCCGTCGACGCCATCGCCGCGCGGCGCGCGCTCGACGGATCCGGCGGTCGCGTCCGGATCACGCCGGTCAGTGCGATGTCGGACGAGTTCGTGATCCGCGACGACGGCGTCGGGCTGACCGCCGCGGAGGTCGCGGACCTGCTCGCGACGGTCGGGCGCAGCTCGAAGCGCGACATCTTCGACCTGCCGCGCAGCGACTATCTGGGCCAGTTCGGCATCGGCATGCTGTCGTGCTTCATGGTGTGCGACACCATCGTCATCCGCTCCCGCAGCGCCGCCGGAGCCCCCGCGGTCCAGTGGGTGGGCCGCGCCGACGGGACCTTCGAGGTCGGCGCCTGCGACGAGGACATCCCGGTCGGCACGAGCGTCCACCTCGCGCCGCGCCCCGAGACGCGAGCACTCGTGGCCACCCCGACGGTGCTCGAGCTCGCGGAGTCGTTCGCGGCGTACCTGCCCGTGTCCGTCGTCGTCGACCTGCCGGGCGGCGGCGAGAGCACCATCACGACCGAGCCGCCGTTCCTCTTCGGCGACCGCGAGACCCAGCTCGCGTACGGGCGGGACCTCATCGGCTCCGAGCCGCTCGACGTCATCCCGCTGTCGGTTCCCGGCACGCAGACCCGTGGCGTCGCCTATGTGCTGCCCTACGCGCCGCCGCCCGCCGCCCGGCAGAGCACCCGCGTGTACCTGCGTCGGATGCTCCTCACCGAGCGGGCCGACGACATCCTTCCCGACTGGGCGTTCTTCGCGCGCGCCGTGATCGATGCGGAGGGGCTGCACCCGACGGCCAGCCGGGAGTCGCTCGTCGACGACGACGCCCTGGAGCAGACGCGACGCGAGCTGGGCGACGCCATCCGCCGGTGGATCCTCGAGCTCTCCCTGCGCGACCCCGCGCGATTGGCGCAGTTCGTCGCGATCCACGACCTCGCCCTGAAGTCGCTCGTCCGTCACGACGAGGAGCTCGCGCGCTTCATCGTGCGCTGGCTGTCGGTGGAGACGACGCAGGGACGGATGCGCGTCGACGAGCTCGTGCGCCGGTCCCCGCACGTGCGCTACACCGAGACGGTCGACGAGTTCCGTCAGGTCGCGAGCGTCACCCCGGGCGGTGCGGTGCTGGTGGACGGCGGCTACGTGTACGACGCGGAGCTCGTGCGCCTGCTGCCGGATGTCTTCCCCGAGGTGACGGTGGAGCGCGTGAACGTGGTCGACGAGATCGATCGGCTCGATCTGCCCCCGCTCGACGACCGCGAGGCCACCCTGCGTCTCGAGCGTCGCGCCGCCGCGGCGCTCGTCGACGTCGACGTCGTGGTGCGCAGCTTCGATCGTCCCGAGCTTCCCGCGCTCTTCGTCTCCGACCCGGCCGTGCTGCGGGCGATCGACCGGGGGCGTGCACGCCGCGCCGGAGGCGCGCTGTGGGGCGGTGTCCTCGACCGTGCGGCCGCGGTGGCGGGCGAGACTCCCGGCGACTCCGGGCCCGCGTCACGGCTCTGCCTGAACTGGGCGAACGCGCTCGTGCGCGACCTCGCCGCGGCGCCGGACGGTCGGGTGTTCGCCCTCAGCGCCCAGCTCCTCTACGTGCAGTCGCTCCTCGCGGGACACCACCCGCTGAGCTCCGCCGACCGTGCGCTGACGACCTCGTCGCTGTCGGAGCTCGTCGGCTACGCCCTGCGCGCCGAGGCCTCCCCCGGGTCTCCCCCCGAACCTCCTTTCGCCGAGACCGCCGACACCCAGAACCCCCCGCACGAAGGAGAATCATGACGGGCTACGAGACTCGCATCCGCACCCTCTTCGAGGAGATCGACGACACCCCCTGGGGCCGCCGGGAGCAGGCTCTGGTCGCCGAGGCGGTCACCCTCGCGCAGGAGAGCGGCGATGAGCGCCTGGAGTACGAGGCGCGGCTGCGGCAGACCTCCAGCGCGAACATGAGCGGCGACACCGACCTGATGCTCACCTCGTTCGCCTGGTGTCTCGCCCGCCACGACGACGACCCCGCGCGCTTCCCCGCGGTGGTCGAGCCCGCCGGGGACCTGCTGTGGCAGTACAAGTGGATGGCCGGCGCGCTGTCGGGCTCGCCCGAGTTCGGGTCGGAGCAGATCGCCGCCGTCCTGGATGACATGGAGACGCACTACCGCCGCGCCGGCATCGGCGAGTCGGGCGTGCTGATGGCGCGCTTCGAGGACGCGTGGTCGGCCGGGCGCGCCGACGAGGCCGTCGCCCTGCAGGAACGGCTCGAGGCGACGCCGCGCGACGACTACAGCCACTGCGACGCGTGCGTGCGCAGCCAGTTCGCGGACTTCTTCGCCGAGACGGGACGCCCGGAGGACGCGATCCGCCTCGTGCAGGAGATGATCGACGGCGGCTTCTCCTGCGGCGAAGAGCCGGAGCGCGCTCTCGGACGCATCCTCGTGACGTACCTGCGGGCGGGGATGCTCGACGAGGCCCGCTCCGCGCACCTGCGCAGCTACCGCCTCGCCAAGGACAACGCGGCCAACCTCGACATCGTCGCCGACAACGTCGTCTTCTGCGCCGTGACCGGCAACGAGGCCCGGGCGCTCGCCCTCGTCGAGAAGCACCTGCCGTGGCTCGTCCACGACGGACTGGACGCCGCCGCGCACGAGATCGCACTGGCCTCGTTCGGCGTGGGTCTCGACGCGATCGCCGCCGCCGGCCACCCCGACACCCCCGTGCGGGGTTCGGACGCGCCCGAGCTGGTCGCCGTCTTGGGGGAGCACGACGGACCCTGGAGCGTCGCCGACCTCGCCCGCCGCACGTGGGAGGTCGCCGGGCGGATCGCCGCCGCCTTCGACGCCCGCAACGGCACCGACGCGCACGCACGGTCGCTCGCGCGCCTGCGGGCGACGGCCACGGAACGGTACGACGTGCCGATCCGCACGCACGAGTTCTCCGCGGCAGCTCCGACCATCGCCCCGCAGACGCCCGCCGAGCGCGTCGAGCGCGCCCTCGCACTGGGCAGCGCGGGATCCGTCGCCGCCATAGACGCCATCCGGGCCGCGCTGCCCGAGGCGACGGCCGACGAGCGCGTCGAGCTCACCTCGCAGCTGATCTCCGCGCTCGTCTTCGCCGACCGTGCCGACGAGGCCGCGTCCGAGCTGCCGGCACGCGTCGCCCTCCTGCGCGAGCGGGGGCACGACGCGCAGGCCGACGCGGAAGAGAGGCTCGGCCTCGTGCTCTTCGGCGTCGACCTCGTCGCCTCGCTCCCCCTCGTGGAGGCCGAGCTCGATCGCGTGGCCGACGCCGAGAGCGCGGTGCGCGCCGACCTCCTGGCGACGATCGCGACCGGACGGCTGTGGTCGGGCGCCTTCGCGGAGGCCGCCGATGCGGCCCGCGTCGCGGCCGACCTCTTCGTCTCCGCCGGTGCGACCCGACGCTCGCACGGGATGCGGCTCCTGCTCGTCGACGCGTTCGCCGCCGCGGAGGATGCGACCAGCGCCCTCGCCGAGGCCGATGCCCTCCTGTCGGACCCGGCGGTCGACGACGGCCGTTCGGCCCGCGCGCGGTTCCTGCGCGCCCGACTGCGCGGAGCGACCGAGGACTTCGCGCGGGGAGCGGCCGACGCCGACGAGGCGGCCCGGATCTCCCTGACCATCGGGATCGACGACGCGATGACGACGGACGCGTTCCTGCTCGCCGCGATGCTGCATGAGGACGCGGGCGACGCCGCCGCGGCCGTCAGCCGCTACCGCGTGGCGGCCGAACGACGCGAGGCCGCCGACCGCCCCGCCGCGGATGTTCGGTACCGCCTGGGGCGGGCACAGCTCGCCGCGGGCGACGCCGTCGAGGCCGCCGACACCCTCAACGACGTCCTCCGCGAGGAGAGCGAGTCGGGCGAGGACGCGGCGTCGCGGGCGATCACCGCCGAGATGCTCGCGCAGGCGCTCGACGCCGCGCAGGAGTACGGCAACGCCGTCGGCGCGTGGGGGTACGCCGCCGACCTGCGCGCGGAGGCGGAGGACACGTCCGGGCAGGCGTCCGCGCTCGTGCAGCAGGGGCGCCTGCTGGGGCGCCTGGGCGCGACGGACGAGGCCATCGACGTCCTCGGCGCGGCGGTCGACCTCGTCCGCGACGACGACGAGGCGGCGGCGCTCCGGGCGGATGCCCTGCACACGCTCGCGCAGGGCCACCTGCAGCGCGGCGACCACGACGAGAGCCTCGCCCTCGTCGACGAGGCCCTCGATCTCGGTCGCCGCCTGGACGCCGGATGGTTCGTCGCGGACGTTCTCGACACGCGGGCACGGGTACTCGGCCGGCGAGAGGAGACCGAGGCCGCCGTCGCCACCGCTCTGCAGGCCGCCGACGCGTTCTCCGAGGCGGGCGACGTCGGATCAGCGGCGGGATCGGAACTGCTCGCCGCGCGCCTGCTGCGTGAAGCCGCACGGGCCGACGAATCGGTCGCTCTCTACCGCGCGGCCTTCGAGCACGCACAGGCCGTGGAGCCCCTCCGACAGACCGCGGCCCTCGAGCTCGGCGACGTACTGGAAGGCCTCGGCCGCCACGCGGAGGCGGCCGAGATCCGCTCCGTGCTGCCGGCCTGAGCCGCCGGCCCGAACGGCGTC
This sequence comes from Microbacterium sp. MMO-56, assembly GCF_037146215.1. NCBI lineage: Bacteria > Bacillati > Actinomycetota > Actinomycetes > Micrococcales > Microbacteriaceae > Microbacterium > Microbacterium sp. MMO-56. Next base: position 40,550 of record NZ_JBBCVW010000005.1, on the reverse strand, counting down.
GGCCGGCGGCCGCGGCACCCGGACGACGCTCAGCCCGCGACGCGGACGAGCTTCTTGTTGACGAACTCGTCCGCCGCCAGCAGCCCCATCTCCCGCCCGGTGCCGCTGCGCTTGACGCCGCCGAAGGGCAGCTCGGGCGAGTCGGCGAGCACGATGTTGACGTAGACCATGCCGGCGTCGATCCGGTCGGCGACACGCTCGGCCTGCTCGGGGTCCGTCGTGAAGACGTACGACCCCAGACCGAAGGGGGTGGCGTTGGCGATCTCCACCGCCTCGTCCTCGTCCTCGACCCGGTAGACGACGCCGACCGGTCCGAAGAACTCCTCGCGGTAGGCATCCATCTCGGCCGTGACGCCGGTGAGCACGGTGCCCGGGTAGTAGGCGCCGTCGCGGACGCCGCCGGTCACGAGCGTCGCGCCCTGCGCCACGGCGCGGTCGACCTGCGCGGCGAGCCGCTCGGCCGCGGCGAGCGACGACAGCGGGCCGAGGACGGTGTCCTCCGCGAACGGATCGCCCACCGTGGCATCCGCCATCACGGCCGCGAACTTCTCCACGAACGCGTCGTACAGCGCGTCGATCACGATGAAGCGCTTGGCGGCGTTGCAGGACTGCCCGTTGTTGTCGAGGCGTGCCTCGGCGGCCATCCCCACAGCGGCGTCGAGGTCGTCCGTCGACAGCAGCAGGAACGGGTCGGATCCGCCCAGCTCGAGGGCGACCTTCTTGAGGTTGCGGCCGGCGATCTCCGCCACGGCGGCCCCGGCGCGCTCCGAACCGGTCACCGAGACGCCCTGCACCCGCGGGTCGGCGATGACGACCGCCGCCTGGTCGTTGGTGAGGCGCACATCGGCGTAGACGCCGGCGGGGAATCCCGCGTCGGTGTACATCTGCGCGATGGCGGCGGCCGACTCCGGGCACTGCGGCGCGTGCTTCAACAGGATCGTGTTCCCCACCGCGATGTTCGGCGCCGCGAAGCGGGCCACCTGGTAGTAGGGGAAGTTCCACGGCATGATCCCGAGCAGGACGCCCAGGGGCGCCCGACGGATGACCGCGGTGCCCTCCCCCAGGATGTCGATCGGGGTGTCCCCGGTGATCCGGTCGATGTGGTCGGCGTAGAACTCGGTGATGTCGGCGGCGAAGTCGACCTCGCCCTCCGCGGCCGCGAGCGGCTTGCCCATCTCCCGCACGATGATCGCGGCGAGATCGTCGCGGCGCTCGCGGTGCAGCTGCGCGACGCGGCGCAGCAGGTCGGCGCGTTCCGACGGAGCCGACCTGCGACCCCACCCGTGGAACGCCTCGTCGGCGGCCGCGATCGCCGCGTCCACCTCGGCGTCGGTGGCGGTCGGATAGGTCGCCAGGGTCTCGCCGGTGGCGGGGTTGACGACGGCGTAATCGCTCATGATGTCCTCATCGGTCTCGGGGTCGGTGGAACGGCGCCTCAGGGCGCCGGGATCAGCGTGTACTTCGTGGACAGATACTCGTGGATGCCTTCCAGCCCGCCCTCGCGGCCGACGCCGGACTGCTTCACGCCGCCGAACGGTGCGGCGGCGTTGGAGACGACACCCACGTTCAGACCCATCATCCCCGTCTCCAGGCGGTCGATCATCCGCACGCCGCGCGCGAGGTTCTCGGTGAACACGTAGGAGACGAGTCCGTACTCGGTGTCGTTCGCCAGGCGCACCGCCTCGTCCTCGTCGCGGAACGTGGCGATCGCGAGGACGGGGCCGAAGATCTCCTCGCGGAGGATGTCGCTGCCGGCGGCGACCTCGGTGATGACGGTCGGCTCGAAGAAGGTCCCCGGCCCGTCGATCGCCGATCCGCCGGCGCGCACGGTCGCGCCGCGCTCGACGGCGTCCGCGACGAGCGCGGCGGTGCTCTCGACGGCCTTCCGGTCGATCAGGGGCCCGATCTGCACCCCCTCCTCGGTGCCGCGCCCGATGCGCATCGCGCGGACCCGCTCCGAGACGCGGTCGGCGAAGCGCTCGGCGATGTCGGCGTGCACGATGAAGCGGTTCGCGGCCGTGCAGGCCTGGCCGATGTTGCGGAACTTCGCGGCCATCGCGCCGTCGACCGCCTTGTCGAGGTCGGCGTCGTCGAACACGACGAACGGGGCGTTCCCGCCGAGCTCCATCGACACGCGCAGGACGCCCTCCGCCGCCTGGGCGATGAGCTTCTTGCCGACCGGGGTCGAGCCGGTGAAGGACAGCTTGCGCAGCCGCGGATCCGCGATGATCGGCCCCGACACGGCGCTCGAGGTCGTCGTGGTGACGACGTTGACGACGCCGTCGGGGAGCCCCGCCTCGACCAGCAGCGCGACGAACGCGAGGGTCGTGAGGGGGGTGAGCTCCGGCGGCTTCACGACGACCGTGCAGCCGGCGGCGAGCGCGGGCGCGATCTTGCGGGTCGCCATCGCGAGCGGGAAGTTCCACGGGGTGATGAAGAAGCAGGGGCCCACCGGGCGCTGGCTGATGACCATGCGACCGGTGCCCTCGGGGTTCTCCCCGTAGCGTCCGGCGATGCGCACCGCCTCCTCGCTGAACCAGCGCAGGAACTCGCCGCCGTAGGTGACCTCGCCGCGGGCCTCCGCGAAGGGCTTGCCCATCTCGAGGGTCATCAGCAGCGCGAACTCGTCGGCGCGCTCGGTGAGCAGGTCGAACGCCCGGCGCAGGATGTCGCTGCGCGTGCGGGCCGGGGTGGCGGCCCAGGCGTCCTGCGCGGCGACGGCCGCGTCGAGGGCACGGATCCCGTCGGCGGGGGACGCGTCGGCGATCTCGACGAGCACGTCGCCGGTCGCCGGGTCGTACACGGGGAACGTTCCGTTCTCGCCGTCGCGCCACGCGCCCGCGATGAACAGGCGGCGCGGGACTTTCGCGAGCAGGTCGCTCTCGGTGATCATCGTGCGTTCTCCTTGGATCGGCGGAGGGAGGGAGGGGCATCCGTGGCGAGGGTCTCCCCACGGAAGAAGGCGGGGCGCTTCACCGACTGCCAGATCATGATCGCGATGCCGGTGACGATGATGGTCACGCCGAGCACGAAGACGAGGCCCACGCCGAGCACCTCGGAGCCGCTGCCGTAGTCGGGCGACATCGAGTCGATCAGCGTCGTCACGAACAGGACGGCGAGGATGACGCCGCCCACCAGCGGGAACAGCAGGGTGAAGAAGAAGCTGCGCGCCGAGTCGAACCACTGCCGGCGGAAGTACCAGACGCACGCGAAGGCGGTGATCCCGTAGTAGAAGCAGATCATCATGCCGAGGGTCAGGATGGTGTCGGAGAGCACGTTGGTGCTCACGACGCGCATCACCGAGTAGAAGCCCGCGGCGACGGCCGCCGAGACGATCGTGGCGAACCCCGGGGTGAAGAAGCGCGGGCTGACCTTCGCGAACGACGCGGGGAGCGCCCCGTAGTGGCCCATCGCCAGCAGGGTGCGCGCCGGGCCGACGAAGGTCGACTGGAGCGATGACGCGGAGCTCGTGAGCACCGCCAGCGACACGAGCGCGGCGAAGGGCCCGAGGATGGGCCCGGCGAGCGCGAAGAAGGCGTTCGACTGGATGTCGGGGTTGCCGAGGCCGAACTCGCCGTCGCCCGTGCCCGCGTACATGATCATCGACACGGCCAGCAGGAGGTAGAGGGACACGATCGTGACGACCGTGATCGTCGCCGCCCGGCCGGGCGTCTTCTCCGGGTCCTTCGTCTCCTCGTTCATGGTGAGCGTGACGTCCCAGCCCCAGAAGATGAAGATCGAGAGCGACAGCCCCGCGGCGAACGCGCTGAACGACGAGACCGCGAACGGGTTGAACCACTGCCAGTCGAACGGGGTCGCATCGAACGCCTGCCCGCTGGAGAACCGCGCGAACGCCGCGATCGCGAAGCCGACGAGCACGATGACCTGGAAGGTCACCAGGACGTACTGGAGCTTCTGGGTCGTCTGCATGTCGCGGTAGGAGACGAAGGTGGCCGCCACCACGAACAGCAGGCACACCGCGATGTTGACGGGGATGACCGCGGCCAGGTCCGCGATGCCCGGCTGACCGGTCAGCTGGGCGATCAGGAGGAAGAGGAAGTCCACGGCGATGCCCGCGAGGTTCGAGAGCACGATCACGGTCGCCGCGACCAGCCCCCACCCCGCCATCCAGCCGATCCAGGGCCCGAACGCCCGTGCGGCCCACGTGAACGACGTGCCGGAGTCGGGCATCCGGCTGTTCAGCTCGCGATAGCCGAACGCGACGAGGAGCATCGGGATGAACCCGACGAGGATGATCGCGGGTACCTGCACGCCCACCGCCCCCACGGTCGGCCCGATCGCCGCCGTGAACGTGTAGGCGGGTGCGATGCACGAGATCCCGATGACGACGGCGCCGATGAGGCCGACCGTCCCCGCGCTCAGGCCCTTCTTCGACAGACCGCCGGTGGGCGCCGTTGCGGTGGGTGCAGGGCTGCTCATCGTCGAGCCTCCTCGGTGAGATCGGAACGGGTGCGCGGGACGACCACGACCGGCACGGTGACGGCGCGCAGCATCTTCGCCGCCGTGGATCCCAGGAACAGGCGCCGCGGCTGCGCGAGCCGGCTCGATCCGACCAGGAGCAGCTCGCCGCGGTCCCACTCGAGGTGCGACACCGCGTCCTCGATGCTGTCTCCCGCGGCGACGACGACGTCGGCCGCGAGACCGGCGGGGAGCTCCGCCGCCGCGGCGGCGAGGACCTCGTCGGCCTCCGTGGACCCGGCGATGCGGATCGCGGCGGTGTCCGCCGACGCCGGGAGGTCGAACGGGAGGAGCGAGAGCAGCCGCACCGGCACGCGCACGGACTCGGCCAGAGCCGCGGTCGCACCGATGAGGGCGTCCGCGCCCGGGCGGGTGCCGATCGCCACGGTCAGCCGCGTGATCCCCGTCTCGGGGGCCACCTTGCGCGCACCGCGGGGAACGAGGACCACGGGGATGTCGGACGAGTGCAGCAGCTCGTTCGTGGTCGAGCCGAGCCGATGGCGCCCGCGCGACGCTCCGTCGGCCGCGCCCACGACGATGAAGGCTGCGTCGAGCTCGTCGCCCAGGTGGACGAGGCCCTCGGCGAACGACTCGGCGCTGCGCACGTGCGCGTGGCCGACGACCTCGGCGGGGATGCGGTCGATGGCGGCCGCGATCCAGGTCTGCGCCTGCTCGCGCAGGTGTCGCTCGTACCCGGCGTCGGGCGGCGTGATGACGCTGCGGGTCGCGCTGGGCAGGATGATGGCGACGTCCAGCACCGCACCGGTGGCCGCGGCCAGACGCGCGGCGAAAGCCACCGCATCGCGCCCGGTCTTCGTCGCCGTGTACCCGACGACGATGTGCGATGTCATGCACGGACCTCGTCGATGATCTGCGAGGCCACCAGCCGTCCCATCCGGATGGCGCCGTCGACGTGCTGGTAGCCCGCGCCGGCGAGGTCGCTGCACGCGAAGCGGATCGGCCCGACGGGCTCACGAAGGTGAGCCCCGTAGCGCGACAGCCCGCCGAGGTCGAAGCTCGCCGCGTACGCGCCGCGCGTCCACTCCTCACTCCCCCAGTCGCTCTCGTAGTAGACGACGGGGTTCTTCGCCTCGGGGCCGTAGTAGTGCGACAGCGACTCGAGGATGCGCTCCTTGCGCTCCTCGGCGCCGAGCTCGAACACCCCGTCGGCGTTGAGGTCGCTGACGAATCCGACGAGGGTGCCGCGCTCGTCGCCGTGGTTGGTGTTGTCGTACGCCTCGTGCGACAGCTCGTACGGGCTGAACGCCGTGCCGGACAGCCCCTGCTCGCGCCAGAACGGACGGTCGTAGACCGCGTGCACCTTGATGACGAAGCCCATCGAGATGTGCTGGTGCATCTGGTGCTGCAGGCGCGGGAGCGCGGGCACGAAGCCGATGCGCGGGTAGAGGATCGGGGCGAGGGCGAGGATCACCTGACGCGCCCGCACGGTCATCCCGTCCGAGACGACGGTCACGCCGGCATCCGACCACTCGACCGTGCGCACCGGCTGGTTCAGGAAGACGTCGTCGCCCAGCCGCTCGGCCAGCAGGAGCGGGACCTGCTGCAGGCCGCCGACGACGCGCTTGTCGAGGATGAAGTCCGCGTCGACGAGGTGGGAGTAGCTGCCCGCGCTCGCGGCCATGAGCAGCGACTGCAGGAGCGACATCGCGTGCGTCGGCTTGGTGAGCATCGCCGAGCCGGTCGCGAAGGCGAGGTTGCGCACCGCCTCGTCGTCGTCGGTCTGCCGGCGCAGCCACGCGTCCCACGAGATGCTGTCCCATTCGGCGGCCTTCTCGTGGGCCCACGGGCGGTCGGGGTCGATCTCGGCGACCATGGCGTCGAGGCGCTCGGTGATCTCGGCGATCGCCCGCTCGGTCTCGGGCGAGACGGGGAACATCTCCCCCGTGAAGCGGTGGGCCACCCCGTCGGGGCCGACGTAGACGCTGTCGCCCTCGCGGTACCGGCTGAAGGTGTCGAGTCCCAGGTCGTCGACCGTGTCGATCAGCGCCTGCTGGTCGGGCGAGATCCACTGACCGCCGATCTCGAGCATCGCGCCGTCGATCGTGTCGGTCCACAGTCGCCCGCCGACCCGGTCCCGCGCCTCCAGCACGGCGACCGAGAGCCCGGCCTTCTTCAGCTCGTTGGCGGCGGTCAGGCCGGCCGCCCCCGCCCCCACGATGACGACGTCACGGGTGATCTCGGTCATTGCGAACCTCTCCTTCGAAGCGGGTGGTCGGCCCCGGCGGGGCGGACGGTCAGTGGGCGGCCAGGGCCGCCGCGACGACGTCGAGTCCCTCGGCGAGCAGCTCGTCGGGGATGCTCAGCGGCGGCAGGAAGCGAATGACGTTCCCGTATGTCCCGCACGTGAGCACGATGACGCCCGCCGCGATCGCGGCCTTCGCCACCGCCGAGGTGAGGGCGGCGTCCGGCGCCTGGGTCTCGGGATCCACGAACTCGGCGGCGATCATCGCGCCGTGGCCGCGCACATCCCCCACGCGCGGATCCGACGCCTGAAGGGACTCGAGGCGGGCGCGCAGGATCCCCCCGATCTGCTGCGCCCGCCCGAGCATCCCTTCGTTCTCGAAAGCATCGATGGCGGCCAGCGCCGCGGCGCACGCGACCGGGTTGCCGCCGTAGGTGCCGCCGAGTCCGCCGCCGTGCGTGGCGTCCATGATCTCGGCGCGACCGGTCACCGCCGCGAGCGGCATGCCGCCCGCGATCCCCTTCGCGGTCGTGATGAGGTCGGGGACGACTCCGAAGATCTCGCTCGCGAACATCGCCCCCGTCCGGGCGAAGCCCGTCTGGACCTCGTCGGCGATGAACACGACGTCGTTCGCGCGGCACCACTCGACGATCGCGGGCAGGAACCCGTCGGCGGGGACGATGAACCCGCCCTCCCCCTGGATCGGCTCGATGATGACGGCGGCGAGGTTGTCGGCGCCGATCTGCTTCTCGATGAGGGAGATCGCCTTCGCCGCGGCGTCCGCCCCGGTGAGGCCGTCGCGGAAGGGGTACGAGGCCGGGCTGCGGTAGACCTCGGACGCGAACGGACCGAAGCCGCTCTTGTAGGGCATCGACTTCGCGGTGAGGGCCATCGTGAGGTTGGTGCGACCGTGGTAGGCGTGGTCGAAGGCGACCACGGCCTGCTTGCCGGTGAACTTGCGCGCGATCTTGACGGCGTTCTCGACGGCCTCGGCGCCGGAGTTGAACAGAGCGGTCTTCTTCGCGTGGTCGCCGGGCGTCAGCCGGTTGAGCGCCTCGGCGACGGCGACGTACGACTCGTACGGCGAGATCATGAAGCACGTGTGGGTGAACTGCGCGACCGCGTCCTGGACGGCGGCGACGACACCGGGGTGCGCGTTGCCCACGCTCGTGACCGCGATGCCCGAGCCCAGGTCGATGAGCGAGTTGCCGTCGGCGTCGACGACGACGCCGCCGCCGGCGGCGACCGCCTCGATCGGGACGGTGTGCGCGACGCCCGCGGCGACGGCGGCGGCCTTGCGCTCCAGCAGCTCCTGCGAACGCGGACCGGGGATCGCGGTGACGATGCGACGTTCCTGCGGAAGGGCGGGACCGCCCAGGAGGGTCGGGGAGGAGGTGCTCATGCGGGGAGCGTATGCGGGCGGCCCGCGAGGACACACCCGCCGCAGTGTACATTCTGGGAGTGCGCGCGTACGTCGCGTACATCGTCGACGGGGTCGCCCGTCCCTGCCCCGGAGGCGCGCGTGCCCGAGTCCGACCCGCCCACCCTGCCGACGCTGCGGGCTCTCCTGGCGCGCGCCGACCTCGATCTGCGCCTCGCCTCGCTCGAGGCGGACCTGCCCCACGACGCCCTCGACACCCCGCTGCGCTGGGTGCACTCGTCGGATCTCGCCGACCCCACTCCGTTCCTCGCCGACGACGTCCTGCTGCTGACCACGGGAACGCAGTTCGTCGGCGACGGCCCGTCGGTCGACACCGACGGCTCGGCGTTCCGCGGCTATGTGACGCGGCTGCGGGCCCGCGGCGTGCGCGGGCTCGGGTTCGGCACCGAGGTCGTGCGCGACGGGATCCCGCCGGGCCTCGTCGACGCGTGCCGGGACGAGCGTATGCCGCTGTTCGAGGTGCCCTACCGCACCCCCTTCATCGCACTCGCCCGCGCCAACGCCGAAGCGATCGCCGCGCAGGCGTACGCGCGGCGCAGCTGGGCCCTGTCGGCACAGCGGGCGATCTCGCTCGCCGCGCTCCGGCCCGACGGACTGGGGGCGACCGTCGCGGAGCTCGCCAGGCAGCTCGGCGCGTGGGTCGGCCTGTACGACGCGGCGGGGACCCTGACGCAGGGGCATCCCGCAGGGCTCGACGACGCGGCGCGCGCCGCCCTGGACGTCGAGGTGGGAGCGGTGCTCCGGCGCGGTGCGCGCGCCGCCTCGCAGTTCGATCTCGACGGGACCCGCGTGAACATGCAGACCCTCGGGCGCGGGGGGCACCTGCGCGGCCTGATCGCCATCGTGGGCGCCGACCTCGACCTCGAGGCGCGCAGCGTGGTGACCGCGGTGATCGCGATGGCGGGACTCGCGCTCGAGCAGAACGTCTCCATCGGACGGGCACGCACGGCGCTGCGGGCGGGGCTCGTACAGGCGCTGCTCGCCGGAGACCCGCAGCTGGCCCGGAGGGTGTCGCGCGAGCTGTGGGGGCCCCTTCCGACAGCGCCCGTGCGGGTCGCGGTCGCGCGCCTCACCCCCTCCCGCGCGGACGCCGCGACGGACTGGCTCGAGCTCCGCGTGGCCGAGCAGCGGGGCGTCCTCTTCCACGGGCGCGGCCCCGAGGGACACGTCCTCGTGGTTCCCGCCTCGGAGAACGCCGCCCTCACCGCCGTCGCCGGCCTGTTCGACGCCGCCGTCGGGTGCTCCGATCCGACGGACTACCCCGAGTTCGCCCGGGCGCACGGTCAGGCGGTCGTCGCCGTGCAGCGCGCACAGCCGGGCGTGGTGTCCGACTTCGCCGATGCGGCCGCCGGCGGCGTCCTCGCGGCGCTCGCGACCGATGACGGCCGCGCCCTCGCCGACGCGCGACTCGCCCCCTTGCGCGCGCACGACGCCGCGAACGGCACCGCCCTGGTCGAGACCGTGCGCACCTGGCTGGAGCGCGACGCGCGCATCGACGAGGCCGCGCAGACGCTCGGCATCCATCGGCACACGGTCCGGGCCCGCGTCGCCCAGGCCCAACGGGTGCTGGGGCTGGACCTGAGCACCTTCCCCGCGCGCGCCGAGCTGTGGGCGGCCCTCGTCGCCACCTCGTGACACAGGTGCGGTTCCGGGGGCCGGTCGCGGGGATTCGGGGGCCGGTCGCGGGGATCCGGGGGCCGGTCGTCGGATCGGTGGGGCGAGCGGGGTCTGCCGACACCCCGGAGGCGACACCCGCCCCACCGGTCCGACGACGAGCACGCCATCGGGCAGGTGGGGGTCAGCAGCCGCAGCTCTGCCGGACGACGAGCCGGGGCGCGAAGACGGCATCGAACCGGGTCTCGCCCTCGGGCGGGGCTCCCGCATGGCCGGCCAGGATGCGCGCCGCAGCGCGCCCCATCGCCTCCATGGGCTGACGCACGGTCGTGAGGGTGGGCGTGCTCAGCCGTCCCGCCAGGATGCCGTCGAACCCCGTCACGACGACGTCGGCGGGCACCTGGAGACCCTGCGCGCGCAGCACGTCGATCGCGAGGAGGGCGTGCTGATCGGTCGAGCAGACCAGGGCGGCGGGCAAGGCGCCGCCGTCGATCAGGGCGTGCAGCTGCTCGACGAGACGGTGGTCGCCCTGGACGGTCGCATCGATCGGCTCCGGCCGCGGTCGCAGTCCCCGGCGGCGCAACGACGCCTCGTACTCGGCGAAGCGTTCGATCCCGTCGCTGCTCTCGAGGCGTCCGACGAACGCGATGTCGTCGATCCCGTGGGTCTCCACGAGATGGTCGACGATGTCGCGCATGCCCCCGCGGTTGTCCACCCGGACGCGGTGGTACGGATCGTCGTCGGGTGCGACGCTGAAGAGCACCGTGGGCATGGCGACCGGCAGCCGGGCCAGCGCCGACGGCAGGGCTGCGGAGGGGAAGATCGCCAGACCGTCGACGCGTCCGGCGGTGTCGGCGACCGAGACGTCGCTGTCCGTCCCGCTCGAGATCATGACGGGGCGCCCGAGCATCCAGCATTCGAGGGCGAAGCCGCGCTGCACCTCGTCGACGTAGAGCGGGAACGCGCGCGGATCCGACAGCGGCTCGTCGTCGCTGAGGCCCCACGGGATCACCCCCGCGCCCAGCGGAGGTCGGTGCGCGCGCTCGGACGGATCGGCCCGCTCCCCCGGATCGGCGCGCTCGAGCATCAGGTCGAACGCGTGCAGGCCGAGGGTCCCGGTGCGACCCCGCGCGAGCCCGCGCGCCGCGGCACTCGGCGCGTAGCCGAGCCGGCGCGCGGCGGCCAGCACACGATCGCGCGTCGACACGGACAGGCGATCGGGATGCCGGAAGGCGAAGGACACCGAGGCGATGGAGACCCCCGCCTCCTGCGCGACGTCGTAGACGGTGGGCCGGTGCGGCGGCACAGGCGGATCCGACATGGTCGTGTCCTCCTCGTGACGCAGGCCGCCCCCGCCCCCTACGCGCGCGCGGCCCCCAGGGTCAGTCCGAAGTGGACCGGGAAGAGCGGGTCCTCCGTATCCGACGGTACATCCTCGCGCGAGGCGCGCACGGCGTCCATCGACCGCGGAAGCTCCACCGGAAGCCGGCCCTCCGGCGCGATCCGGCCGGTCAGCGCGTCCAGCACGGCGGCCCCCGAACTGCCGAAGTCGGCGGCGATCGCCGACGCGAACTCCGCGAACGGCGTCAGCACGGCGGCGCGGTCGAGGTTCGCGACGATCACGAGGGGGCACTGCTCGGCGATGCGTCGCATCCGGTAGACCCGGCCAGGCGGGAACTCGAGCGAGCCCTGGTGGAACCAGGCCTCGAGGAACAGGTCATCGCGGGGGTCGAACGGGGCGCCGAGCCGCACGAGGGCGAGATCCGCATCCGCCGGATCCGCGACGAGCTCGCCGAGCTCGGCGACGTCCTCGGGCCGGAACCCTTCGACGTACACCCGAGCGACGGGCCGCAGCGGCAGCGTCGGCGCTCCGGTGGCATCCTCGCGGTTGACGAGCAGCGTCAGCGATCGCGCCTGCGCGCGCTCGCCCTGCGCCCGGAAGTCGGCGTTGCCGACGATGCGCTCGGCCTCGTCGGGGTCGACGTAGGGGTCGTCGAAGAGGCCGAGCCGGAACTTCACGAGCAGGATGCGCCGCGCCGAGGCGTCGACGCGCTCCTCGGCGACCCGGCCCGAGCGGACGAGGTCGATCAGCAGATCGACGCACTCCTCGCCGCCGAACTGGTCGGCGCCGGCATCGAGGATCTTCGCCATCCGCTCTGCGGGCGTGAGCTCCTCGACGCCCCAGGCCCGGGCGGGCAGCACCTGGTCGCCGACGTGGTTGTCGTTGACGAGCTCCCAGTCGGTGACGACGACCCCGTCGAAGCCGAGCTCGCCCCGGAGCAGGTCGGTGACGATCTGGCGGTTGTAGCCGAAGCCGACCTCCTCGATGTGCTCGCCGCCGCGTTCGAGCCCGACGGGCATCCCGTAGTACGGCATCATCGCGGCCGTGCCGCGGCGGATCGCCTCGCGGAAGGGCTCCAGGTGGTACTCGAACATCCCGCCCGGGTAGACCTGCTCGCGTCCGTACGGGAAGTGCGCGTCCTCGCCGTCCTTCTGCGGGCCCCCGCCGGGGAAGTGCTTCGTCGTGCAGGCGACGCTGTCGACGCCGAGCTCGTCGCCCTGGAAGCCCTGCAGATAGGCGGCCGTGAACTCCGCGACGCGCTGCGCGTCCTGGCCGAGCGTCTGCGCCTGCCTGCCCCACCGGGGCTCGGTCGCCAGATCGATCTGCGGATGCAGGGCCGCGCGGATGCCCACGGCGCGGTACTCGCGGCGGGCGATGTCGGCGAACTCGCGCACCGTCTCGACGTCGTCGATCGCGGCGAGGCCGAGCCCCTCCGGCCACTGCGAGAAGGGGCCGGCGGCGAATCCCACCCCGGTGTTCTCGACGAAGGCGTGCCGGGGATCCGTGCTGATGGTGACCGGCACGCCGTGCGGGGTCTGCTCGGCGAGCGCCTGCAGATTGTTGTTCCACACGGCCGCCTGCCGCGCGCTGCGGATCGCGTGGACGTTGAAGTGCGAGAGGTTCTTGCCGACGACGACGGTCGTGGTCGGCGACTTCGAGATGAAGCCGGGGGCCTCAAGCAGCTCGCCGTCGGCGCCGACCTCGATGACGGTCTGGAACATCAGGCCGCACTTCTCCTCGAGGCTCATCCGCCCGACCAGGTCGTCGGCGCGTTCCTCGGGGCTGAGGCGCGGGTCCTCGTAGGGGTCCATGACGCCGTTGCCGTTGAGGTCGCGGAAGCGGGTGCCGTCGGGGGCGGTGGAGAGGGAGGGTGTCATCGGATGCCTTTCTCGGGCGGAGTGCGGGCGAATGGTTCGTCTTCGAACGGGGCACTTCTTGTTCGTCATCGTGTTCGTCATCCACGCTAGTTATGCGCTTAACTCCGGTCAACCCCCCTCCTCGTCACTCCCCCGGCTGTGGCGCGGCGCCGGGACCCGCGCCGGTCGTCGGAGAGATGGGGCGGGCGAAGCCGACGAGACGCCACGGGGTGACACCAGCCCCACCGGTCCGACGACCGGCACCCGGACCCCGACCCGACGCCCACCTCGGACGTCAGATCGAGGCGTCGTCCAGGTTGTCGGAGAGGATGCCCAGAACCTGGGCGCGGACGGCCCGGGCCCGCTCGCCGAGGGCGCCGGCGACGGTGTCGACGAACGCCTCCACGAACGCCGCGTGGGCGACCCGCGAGGTGTGGGCGAGCTCCTCACGGAAGCTCACGCCGGTCGGGGCGATCACCAGAGACAGGTCGGACAGGTCCGCCAGCGGGCACGAGGCGAAGGAGGTGACCGCGACCACGCGGGCTCCGGCGTCTCGCGCCCCGGCGGCCGCGCGCAGACTCGACACGTTCGCTCCCGACCCGCTGACCACGACGCACACGTCGGCGGAGGACAGCTGACGCGCCGCGATCTGCTGGGCGATCGCATCGGGGATCACCTCGGCGGGGCGTCCGACGGCGGTGAGCCGCATGGCCAGATCGCTCGCGACCGGCGCGGACAGTCCGTTGGCGATCACCAACAGGCGGGAGGCCTCGGCGACCATCCGCACGGCGTCGGCGATGTCGCCGTCCGACATCATGCCGGTCGCGCTCGCGAGTCCCTGCGCCGTCCGGGCGAGGGCCGCGCGGATCTCACCCAGGGGGCCGTCGCCGTGGTCGTCGTCGTGCGGGGGCTGCGCGCCGAGCTCCGCCGCGAGAGCCACCCGCAGCTGCGGGTACCCGCGGTACCCGAGAGACTGACAGGCACGCACGACGGACGAGCGGGCGACGCCCGCGCGCTCTGCCAGCTGTTGCGCCGTGAGCTCGACGACGGCGTCGGGTTCGGCCACGATCAGGTCGGCCACCCGCCGCTCGGTGGGCTGGAGCGTGTTGCGCATCGCGGCGATGCGCACCGTCGTCGGTGCGTCAACGGACACGCGGGCCCTCCATGATTCGCCGGCGGAGCATGCCGCTCACGGCATCGATCGCCATCGTCACGACGATGACCACGATGAGCAGCATCCCCACGGTGGACCACTCCCGGTACTGGGTGTAGGACGTCAGCATATCGCCGATGCCGCCGACGCCGATGAGGCCCAGGACCGCCGACGAGCGCACATTGATCTCGAAGCGGTAGAGCCAGAACGACAGGAACACCGGCTGCGCCTGCGGCCACACGCCCCAGCGCAGCACCTGCCCCGTCGACCCGCCCGCCGCGCGCGCGGCCTCGATGGGGCCCGGCGGCACGGCCTCGACGGCCTCGTACCCCCACTTGCCGAGGGTGCCGACACCGTTGACGGCGAGCGCGAGCGCACCCGTCAGGGGCGTGAGTCCTGTGACCGACAGGATGATGATCGCGATGATCAGCTCGGGGACGGCACGGATGACGGAGAAGACGAGCCGGAGGATGCCCCGCAGCCACGCCGGTCCGAACCCGCGAGCGGCGAGGAGGCTGAGCGGCGTCGCGATCAGGATGCCGAGGACGGTCCCCACCCAGGCCATCTCGATGCTCCGCCACGTCTGCCAGAGCGCCTCGGGCAGCTTCGACCACTCCGGCGCGGAGAACATGAGCCAGAGGTAGCGGCCGATGTCGGCGGGGAGGTCGGCGAGCCGGTCCCACGAGACCTGCACGGACCAGAAGGCGACGACGACCACGACGGTCACGACGATCGCGGCGAGCATCCGCCACGGCGACCGGGGGCGCGGAGGGACCCGCACCGCCGTCGGCGTGCGGGGGGCGAGGACGGTCATACGAGCCTCCGGCGGATCGCATCGCTCACCAGGTCGATCGCGATGACGACGACGAGCACCTCGAGGATGATGAGCGAGAGCTGGTCGTAGCGGTAGAAGGTGCGCACCGCGTCGATGAGCAGGCCGATGCCGCCGGCACCGACGAGCCCGAGGACCGTCGAGGCGCGCACGTTCAGCTCGAACACGTAGAGCGTCTGCGAGACGAACGCGGGCCAGGCATCCGGAAGCGCGATGGCGCGGTTGATCTGGGCCTGGGTGCCGCCGGCGGCGCGACCCGCCTCGATGGCGCCGGCATCCGTCGCGTCGATCGATTCGGAGACGAGTTTGACGACGATGCCGATGTTGAAGATCGCGAGGGCCAGGATGCCCGGGAGGGCGCCGACTCCGACCATCGCGACGAGCACGGCGGCGTAGACGAGTTCGGGAACGGCCCGCACGACGTTGAGGAACGCCCGCACCGCGCCCCGGAACACGGGATGCGGATTCGTGGGGCGCGCCGCCCAGAACGACAGCGGCAGCGAGACCGCCGCGCCCACGACGGTGCCGAGGACCGCCATCTGCAGCGTCTCGATCATCGGCGCGACCGTGCGCGGGAAGAACGCCCAGTCGGGCGTGAGCAGGGCGACGACCTTGTCCGCTCCGTTGCGCCAATTGGCGAGGATCGGAGCGAGGTCGAGTCCGACGCCGATGCCCGGCAGGCACGTGATCACCGTGATCGCCGCGACGACGGCCACAGCGATCCACGCTCCCGCGCGGCCCCGCGGGCGAGGAGGGACCGCGAGTGCCGCGCTCATCGATCCAGCCGATCGTCGCCGGTGAGCGAGCGACCGTAGATGTGCTCGAAGTCCGCGTCCGTCGCACTCGCAGCCGGACCGTCGAACACCACCTCGCCGGCGCGCATGCCGATGATGCGCGCCCCGTACTGACGCGCGAGGTCGAGCAGGTGGATGTTGACGAGCACGGTGATGCCGAGGTCGGCGTTGATCCGCCGCAGGTCACCCATCACGCCGTGCGCCGTGGGCGGGTCGAGACTCGCGACCGGCTCGTCGGCCAGGACGATCCGGGGCTGCTGCGCGAGGGCGCGGGCGATGGCGACACGCTGCTGCTGACCCCCGGACAGCGCCGAGGCGCGTTCCCACACCTTCGACAGGATGCCGACGCGGTCGAGCGCCTCGAAGGCGACCCGCCTGTCCGCGTCGCGATACGCCCCCACCAGGGTGCGCCACCGCGGCGTGTGGGTGAGCCGGCCGACCAGCACGTTGTTGAGCACGGAGGTGCGTCCGGCGAGGTTGAACCCCTGGAAGACCATGCCGATCTGTCCGCGCAGCGACCGCAGTCGACCGCCGCGGGCCGTGTCGACGCGCTGCCCCCCGACGGTGACGGTCCCTTCGGTCACGGGCACGAGGCCGTTGATCGTGCGGATGAGCGTCGACTTGCCCGAGCCGGAGAGGCCGACGATGCAGACCATCTCGCCCGGGGCGATCTCGAGGTCCACGCCGCGCAGCCCCACGGTGCCGTTCGGATAGCGGACGGAGACCCCGTCGAGGCGGATGCCCCAGGGCACCGAGGCCGCAGCCTCGGTGCCCTGGGCGGGGACGGGAGAGGTCACTGCAGTCCCAGCTGCTGGGCGGCGCGGGCGACGACGTCGAGCGACGCGGGGTCGGCGGGAGCGAGCTTCGTGATGGAGTAGATGCTCTTCAGGACCGCGGAGCCCGCCTCGGTGTTCGAGTAGTCCGCGAGCGCCGTGCTGATCTTGTCCTGAAGCTCCGGGGAGAGGGTCGACGAGACCGCGACGCCGTCGTTGGGGATGGGGTCGCTCAGGGCGAACACGACGACCTTCTGGCCGACGTCGGGGGTGTCCTTCTTCACGATCGTGCGCGCGTCCCAGAAGCTGAAGCCGACCTCGGCGTCGCCCTTGTAGACGGCCATGACCGAGGCGTCGTTGGCCGTCACCGGGATCTTCTGGAAGCCGTTGTCGATGTCGACTCCGGCATCCTTCAGCGCGAGCATCGGGTAGATGTAGCCGGCGGGCGAGCCGGGACCCAGCACGGCGACCTTCGCGCCCGTCACCTTCGTGATGGCGTCGAGGCCGCTCGGGGTCGCGAGGGTATCGGTACCGTTGCAGTACAGCATCCCGTCCTTGTCGACGGGGGTGTCGGCGCAGTACTTGGCGGGGTCGTTCGTCATGAACTGGGCGGGATAGGTGATGGCGCCGTTGCGCTCGGTCTGCAGGACGACCTTCGCCCCGTAGCGGTCGCTCGCCTGCCACAGCTGGAGCGACGGCAGGAAGCCGATCTGCGCCTGGTCGGCGCCCATCGCCTCGACGGCGGCCTGGTAGTCCTTCGACACGACTCCGGTGACGGGGATGCCGAGGGTGTCGCTGAGCATGTCGGTGAGCGGCTTGGCGGTGTCGACCAGGCCGGCCTGATCCTGCGAGGGGACGAGGGCGAGCACGAGCGAGCTCGGGTCGGCGGGGGCGGCCGAGCCCGACGCGTCGGAGCCGGCGGAGCCGGTGGAGCAGCCGGCGAGGAGGGCGGTGGCGGCGAGCGCCGTCGCGGCGGTCGCCGCGAGGCGGGAGCGGGTGATGCGCATGAGGGTTCCTTCGGGGTCGGGTGATGCGGGGGGTCGGGAGCGGTCAGCGGGCGAGCGCGCGAGCGCGCACCCAGTCGGTGAGGGCGGGGAGGAGGTCGGGAAGGGTGCGGGCCTGGAAGTCGGGGGTCGCCGCGGGGTCGGGGTATCCCCCGACCAGCGCCGTGGCGTGGCCGCGCTCGTGAGCCGGCGCGAGGTCGTTGCGCCAGATGTCGCCCACCGCGAGGACGTCGGCGGCGCCGAGCCCGTCGAGCAGGGCGGCGAGCCCCCCGGGCTTGCCCGCGTCGACGACGACGCGGTCGAACAGGCCCTCGAGGCCGAGGGCGACGAGGGCTTCGCTGATGCGTACGCCCGGCGCGTTCGTGACGAGCACGCGCTCGGCATCGACGGAGGAGAGGAAGTCCGCGAGCCCGGCCGGTGCGACGATGGGGGCGTCGTCCGTGGCGAGGCGGGCGCGACTGGCCGCGTATCCGCGAGCGAGGTCGTCGGCGCTCGCACCGGCCGCGGTCGCCCGCACACGCACCAGGTCGTAGGCGTCGATGGCATCCGGGTCGACGACCTCGGTGCTCCCGCCGTCCTCGGTCGCGGCCAGACCCGCCACGACATCGTCGACGAACGACGGCGCGAGTCCGGCCTCGGCGGCCACGGCGCGCGCATAGGCTCGCACGGGGCCGTCGCCGAGGGCGACGGTGCCGTCGAAGTCGAAGATGAGGATGGGACGAGGCACGGGACTCCTTCGGGGATGGGTGGACGCTTCGTCCATGGTGAAGGACAATCGTGGACGTAATGACCACAGCAGATGAACATCAGGTAAAAGCTGGAGAGCACGCGCGACTGATCGAGGCCGCCGCGAGCGACGACGCCTCCGCTGCGATCGCGATGCTCCCCTGGCTCGGCGCGTCGATCGACGCCGACGCGGCAGCAGGCCGCTTCGATCGATGGGGTCGGTCGACAGTGATCGACGAGAACACGGGGTCGGCCGTGGTGACGGTGGGGCTGTTCGATCAGCTGCACACGCGGGCGGGCATCTCCGCGACGTTCCCGGTGGGCAACGCGGGCCTGCTGCACGTCTACGGCTACCTGCTGTCGACGGAGCCCACCCCGTACGGCCTCAAGCGGGAGCGCTGGCTCGACGGCGCACTCGCCCGGGCCTACGGCCTGGATGCCGACGCCTTCCTGCCGTGGACGCGGCCGGACACCCTGCTGGCCCGCGTCGACGCCGCGGCGAGCGCCCTGCTCACGACCGCCACCGTGCACGAGGAAGACCTCGGCGACACGGTGGCCCGCATCGCCGTCGCCCGATACGCACCGTCGGGACCCTTCGCCCTCGCCTACGAGGTCGGCGGGCGCCTCATCACGACCTTCCCGGTCACCTCACCCGACGTCGTCACGGGGCGGGCGGACGGCCGACTGCGGTGGAACGCCGTGGCCTGACCCCGACGTCACGGCGTCGCCGCGTCGATGACGCGACCCGTCGTCGGAACGGTGGGGCGGACGGCGTCTGCGAGTGCTCACCGGGTGACATCTGCCCCACCGGTCCGACGACGGGCACCACTCCCCCGCCCGTGGGTCACCCCGGGGCGTGAGCGTCGAGGAACTCGTACAGATCGGTGGTGTCGACACCCGGGAACGACCCCGTCGGCAGGGTCGCGAGAAGGGTCCTGGGCGTGCGGACGTTCGGCCACGCCTGATCGCGCCACGTCGACTCGAGCTCGGCGGGTGCTCGGCGGCAGCAGACCTCGACGGCGTGCCGCGACAGGCCGCGGTTGGTGGTCTCCCGCCCGAGGAACCACTTAGTGTCGTCGAAGCGCACCCCGACCGACACCGAGTGGGCGCCCTCGCTCGACCCCTCGACGCGCGCGGTGCACCAGTACGTGCCGTTGCCGGTGTCGGTGTACTGGTAGTACGGGTTGAACTTGTCCGGGATGTCGAACACGACCCGGCTCGTCCAGCGTCGGCAGCACATCTGCCCCTCGATCGACCCCAGACGGTCGGCGGGGAAGTTCACGTCGTCGTTCTCGTACGCCTTGGTGATGGTGCCCGACTCGTGCACCTTCAAGAAGTGCACCGCGATGCCCAGGTGCCGGGTCGCGAGGTTGGTGAAGCGGTGGGCCGCCGTCTCGTAGGAGACCGAGTAGGTGTCGCGAAGATCCTCGATCGACAGGGCTCGGCGGGACTTCGCCTCCACCAGCCCAGGAACGGCGTGGTCTTCGGGGATGAGCAGGGCGCCGGTGAGGTAGTTGGTCTCGACACGCTGACGCAGGAACTCCGCGTACGAGCGAGGCTCGCTGTGCCCGAGGATGCGGCTGGCGAGCGCCTGCAGCACGGCGGTGCGCGAGTCGCCCTTCGCCGGCACGGTGCTCGACAGGTAGAGCCGACCGTTCTTGATGTCGGCGACCGAACGGGTCGACGCCGGCAGGTCGGGCACGTAGTGCAGGGAGAAGCCCAGGTGGGCGGCGATGTCCGACGCGTTCCGCTGGGTCAGGGGCCCTCCCGGGTGGTCGACGGCCCGCAGGATTCCGCGCGCCTGCTCCTCCAGGTCGGCGAAGTAGTTGTGCTCGCGACGCATGAGGTGACGCAGCTCCACGTTGGCGCGACGCGCCTCCTCGGGGGTCGCCGACCGTTCGTCGCCGAGTCGTTCGATCTCGCCCTGCAGGGCGAGCATGGCCCGCAACGCGTCATCCGGCAGGGACTTGCCGATCCGGAACGGCTCGATCCCGAGCGCGCGGAAGGTCTGCCCCTTCATCGCCCGCTCGAGGGCGATCTCGAGCGTCGCGCGCTCGTCGAGCGTCTCCGCCTCGAGCAGCTGGTCGACCGTGGCCCCCAGGGCGCGCGCGATGGTGCGCAGCAGGGTCAGCTTGGGTTCGCGCTTGCCGGTCTCGATCATCGACAGCTGGCTGGGGGCGCGCTCGACGGCGGTGGCGAGTTCGTCGAGCGTCATCCCGCGCGCGGTCCGCAGCTGGCGGATGCGGCGCCCGATCGTCAGGGCATCGGCCTCGCGCTCGGAGTCGGCCTCGTCGGAGGCCGTGCCCGCGGGGCCGAGAACGTCGGTGTTCGTCATGACGGGAAGTGTGTCACGAAAACAGAAGATCGGCAAAACTTCTCGATCGATTTGGTACGGCCGGCCCGCGTTCTTCACGCACAGTGGACTCACGCCCCACCGAGCCTCACCCTCGACGGAGCGCACCGGCCCGGTGCACCACACCTCGGCTTCGCAGTTCCACTGATCCAGTGGCAGGACGGCCCCTCGTCGGCACCACCCGCCGAGGGGGCCCGTCCCCACCACCCGCAGATGCGACACAGAAAGACAGGGCCATGACTCCCACCGCCACGGGCTTCGCGCCCACCACGACCGACCGCCCGACCACCGGGCCGATCCCGACCACCGCGATCTCCGTCACGGGGCCGCTCCGTCCGCGCTACGACGAGATCCTCACGCCGGGCGCGCTCGCCTTCCTCACCGAACTCCACGCGCGTTTCGCGGGCCGGCGCCACGATCGCCTGGCGGACCGCATGCGCCGCCGCTTCGAGATCGGCAACGGCCACGATCCGCAGTTCCGCGCCGACACCGCGCACATCCGCGAGGACGCCGAGTGGCGGGTCGCTGGCGCCGGGCCCGGCCTCGAAGACCGCCGCGTCGAGATCACCGGACCCACCGACCCGAAGATGACCATCAACGCGCTCAACTCCGGGGCGAGGGTCTGGCTCGCGGATCAGGAGGACGCCACGAGCCCGACCTGGCGGAACGTGATCGAGGGTCAGCTGTCGCTCCACGACGCGATCCGCGGACGACTCACGTACACGTCGCCCGAGGGCAAGGAGTACCGCGTCACCGCCGAGCACACCCCGACGATCGTGATGCGCCCGCGGGGTTGGCACCTGACCGAGAAGCACATCGAGTTCACCGATCGCGCGGGGCGCCGCATGGCGGCATCCGGCTCGCTCGTCGACTACGGCCTGTACTTCTTCCACAACGCGGCGCAGCTCATCGAGAACGGCGTGGGCCCGTACTTCTACCTGCCGAAGATCGAATCGGCCGAAGAGGCTCAGCTGTGGGACGACGTCTTCACCTTCAGCGAGGAGTACATCGGCATCCCGCACGGCACGATCCGTGCCACCGTGCTCATCGAGACGCTGCCGGCCGCGTTCGAGATGGAGGAGATCCTCTTCGCCCTGCGGGACCACGTCGCGGGCCTGAACGCCGGGCGATGGGACTACATCTTCTCGATGATCAAGAACTATCGCGGGCGCGGGGCACGGTTCGTCCTGCCCGACCGCAGCCAGGTGACCATGACCGTCCCGTTCATGCGCGTCTACACCGAGCTGCTGGTGAAGACCTGCCACAAGCGGGGCGCCTTCGCGATCGGCGGGATGAGCGCGTTCATCCCCAACCGCCGCGACCCCGAGGTGACGGCGCAGGCCTTCGAGAAGGTGTCGGCGGACAAGAAGCGCGAGGCCGGCGACGGCTTCGACGGGACCTGGGTGGCCCACCCCGACCTCATCCCGGTGGCGCAGGCCGAGTTCGACGCGGTGCTCGGCGAGCGCCCGAACCAGCTCGACCGGCAGCGGCCCGAGGTGAGCGTGCAGGCCTCGCAGCTCATCGATGTGCACATCGGCCTGCCGATCTCGGCCCAGGGCGTGTATGCGAACGTGTCGGTCGCGATCCGCTACATGGAGGCGTGGCTGCGCGGACTGGGCGCCGTCGCGATCGACAACCTGATGGAGGACGCTGCCACGGCGGAGATCAGCCGCTCGCAGGTGTGGCAGTGGATCCACCAGGACCGCTCGACCCAGGACGGCACGAAGATCACCCGGGAATACATCGAGGGCCTGATCGACCGGGTGCTCGGCGAGGTGGAGCGACGCGAGGGGGACCGCTTCGACGACGCGGCGGCGATCTTCCGCGATGTGGCGCTCGGGGAGGAGTTCCCGACGTTCCTCACTCTCGGGGCCTACGCCCAGTACCTCACCGACGAGGACTGAGCGCGGGCGGGGGGCGGATGCTGCGGCATCCGCCCCTCCGTTCGTCCGCCCGTCCGCCCGTCCGCCTGTCCGCCGTGGACCGTCGAGACCGCGTCCGCGCGTCGAGACCCGCGACGCCGCCGCCGGTCTCGACGCCGGACGCCGGTCTCGACGCGGAACCCGGGTCTTGACGCCGGACGCCGGTCTCGACGCCGGACCCGGGTCCCGACGCAAGACGCGGGTCTCGACGCGACACGCGGGTCTCGGCGCGAGGGGCGTCCGACTACGCTGGGGGCGTGACCGAACGCGCCCCTCTGTCCCGGAAGCTGTCCGCCATCGCCGAGTCGGCGACCCTCAAGGTCGATGCCAAGGCCAAGGCCCTGAAGGCGGAGGGCCGCCCGGTCATCTCCTACGCCGCCGGCGAGCCCGACTTCCCGACGCCGCAGTTCATCGTGGACGCCGCAGCGGAGGCTCTGCGCGACCCCGCCAACTTCCGCTACACGCCCGCGGCCGGACTCCCGGTGCTGCGCGAGGCGATCGCCGCCAAGACCTTGCGCGACTCGGGGCTCGAGGTCTCGCCGAGCCAGATCATCGTGACCAACGGCGGGAAGCAGGCCGTCTACCAGGCGTTCCAGGCGGTCGTGAACCCGGGCGACGAGGTGCTGCTGCCCGCGCCCTACTGGACGACCTACCCCGAGGCGATCGCCCTCGCCGACGGCGTTCCCGTCGAGGTGTTCGCCGGCGCCGATCAGGACTACAAGGTCACCGTCGAGCAGCTCGAGGCGGCCCGCACCGACCGGACGACCGCGCTCGTGTTCGTGTCGCCCTCCAACCCGACGGGCTCCGTCTACACGCCCGAGGAGACCACCGCCATCGGCGAGTGGGCGCTCGAGCACGGCATCTGGGTGATCACCGACGAGATCTACCAGAACCTCGTCTACGAGGGGGTCCGCGCCGTGTCGATCGTGGAGGCGGTGCCCGACCTGGCGAGGCAGACGATCCTCGTCAACGGCGTCGCCAAGACCTACGCCATGACGGGGTGGCGCGTGGGCTGGATGGTCGGCCCGGCCGACGCGATCAAGGCGGCCGCCAACCTGCAGTCCCATCTGAGCTCGAACGTCAACAACATCGCGCAGCGCGCGGCGCTGGCCGCTCTCACCGGACCGCAGACGGAGGCCGAGGAGATGCGCCTGGCCTTCGATCGCCGCCGTCGGCTCATCGTTGCGGAGCTCGCGAAGATCGAGGGCGTGACGGTACCCAACCCGCTCGGCGCGTTCTACGTGTACCCCGATGTGTCGGGGCTGCTCGGGCGAGAGTGGAACGGCACGCGCGTCGACACGTCGCTCGAACTCGCCGATCTCATCCTCGAGAAGGCCGAGGTCGCGGTCGTCCCGGGCGAGGCGTTCGGCCCGTCGGGCTACCTCCGGCTCTCGTACGCGCTCGGCGACGATCAGCTCCTCGAGGGCGTGCAGCGCCTGCAGCGCCTGTTCGGCTGATCCGCGCGGGCTCACAGCACCGCGCGGACGCGGAACTCCGGGACCGCGCGGACTAGAGCTCGACGCCGACCAGCACGGGTTCGGGCTGCAGGGTGAGCCCGAACTCCGACTGCACCCGCTGCCGGATGAACCGGGCGAGTTCGGCGACCTCACCCGCGGTGGCACCGCCGCGGTTGGTGAGCGCCAGCGCGTGCTTGCTCGACAGGGCGGCCCGCGATCGCGGCAGATGGAACCCCTTGCCGAGCCCCGCGTGCTCGATCAGCCACGCCGCACTGACCTTGACGTCCGGCTGGACCGACACCGGCGGCGCGACGACGCCGTCGTACGCCGCGAGCGGGATGACCGTCACCGGATCGAGGCGCGGGGCGAGCGGCCACCGCGGGCACTCCGGAGGCAGCGTGCGCGCGAAGGATGCCGAGACGATGGCGTTCTGGAAGAACGATCCCGCGCTGTGCGTGTCGGGATCGGCATCGTCGAGGACCATGCCCTTCCGCGACCGCGTCGACAGGACCGTGTCGCGGATGCCGCGAAGCGTGGCGGACGCACCGTCGGGCATGCCGAGCGCCTGGCGGAGTTGCACGCCGCGCACCGGGAACTCGCCGTGCCCGACCTCCTCGAGCTCGAGTGTGATCGAGAGGATGACGCCGCTGCGCTCCGGGACGCTGCCGTAGTGGGCCTTCAGCACCGAGGTGCGGAACCCCAGGCCGAGCTCGGCCGCGGGCACTGTCTCGATCTCGCCGGTGGCCTCGTCCAGCAGATCGACGTCGACCAGCGTCTCGACGATCTCCTGCCCGTACGCGCCGACGTTCTGGATCGGCGCGGCCCCCGCTCGCCCCGGGATGCCGCTCATCGCCTCGATCCCGGCGAGCCCTTCCTGCACGGTGTGCGCGACCAGCTCGTCCCAGTCGTGCCCCGCCTCGACGCGGAGGCGGGCACGCCCTGCGGGCGCTCCGCCGACGCGCTCGATCCCGTTCGTGCGGACGAGGACGACGGCGCCGTCGAACGGCTCGTCGCCGACGAGGAGGTTGGAGCCGCCGCCGATGACGAGCCACGGCTCGCCCTCGGCCCACAGGCTCCGCAACGACGAGACCAGCTCGTCGCGCGTGCGAGCCTCGATCATGCGTGTGGGAACGCCGCCCGTGCGCAGCGTGGTCAGCTGCGCGACGGGGACCGGCTCGATCTCGGGCATCTCAGCCGTCCAGGCGCACGCGCACCTGGGCTTTGCCGAGCACGGTGGTGCCGTCGACGGCGACGGTCAGGTCGATGCGGGCGGACGTCTCGTCGATCGCGCCGACCTTGGCGGTGACGACGAGGTCGGCGCCGTTCTCGGCGTCGACGACGACCGGTCGGGTGAAACGGACACCGTACTCGCTGATGCGTCCGGAGTCGCCGAGCCAGCCGACGATGGTCTCGACGGCGAGGCCCATCGTGAGCATGCCGTGCGCGAGTACGCCGGGGAGACCCACGCGTGCGGCGACATCGTCGCGGTAGTGGATCGGATTGAAGTCACCGGATGCGCCCGCGTAGCGCACGAGGGACTCGCGCGTGAGGTGTACGGGGCGTTCGGCGACCACGTCGCCGACGGCGAGCGAGGCGACTGCGGGCGTGGTCATGCGTCTTCCCCTCCGACGAGCAGCACGGAGGTGGCCGTCACGACGTGGCCGCCGTCGGCATCCGAGATCTCCGCCTCGCTCGTGATCATCGCGCCCTTGCCGAAGGGCCGTACGTTCGTGATCTGCAGCTGGGCGACGAGCTCGTCGCCGGCGACGATCGGGCGCGTGTAGCGGAAGCGCTGCTCGGCGTGGACGGTGCGCTCCAGCGCGATGCCGGAGTCGGGCGTCTCGAGCAGCTGCTGCAGCGTGAGGTCCTGGACGACCATCGCGAAGGTCGGCGGAGCGACGATGTCGGCGTAGCCGAGCGCGCGGGCCGCCTCGGGATCGACGTGCTGGGGGTCATCGGCGAAGACGGCTCGCGCGAACTCGCGGACCTTCTCCCGGCCGACCAGATACGGTGCCGTCGGCGGGAACGATCGGCCGACGAGCTCAGGATTCACGGACACGCCTCGATCCTACCCGGGGCCCTCGACCCCGCCGCGGCCGCACGGCGTGCGAAATCGCCTCAGCGCGCGCGGCGTGCTCGGATCGCCTTCAGCGCCATCTGCGTCGCGATGAAGGCGAGGAACGCGGCGAACAGGATGTTCGCGACGAGCGGGTCGAGAAGGGTGGAGAACCACGCCCCGAGCGCGGTCGTCGTGCACGCGGCGGCGCCGACGCACGCGGCCGCGACGAGATCGGCGTTGCCCCGCCGCACGTTGCCCACGGTTCCCGAGATCGCCGTCGGGATCATCATCAGCAGGGACGTCCCCTTGGCGACGAGGTCGCTCGTGCCGAAGAGGATGATCAGCGCGGGAACGACGACGACGCCGCCTCCGACGCCCAGCAGGCCGGAGAGGATGCCCGTGATGAGCCCCAGGACGGCGAGGCCCGCGACGGCCCAGCCGGTCAGGACCCACTCACCGTCGCGCGAGGGGATGACGATGAACAGCATCACGATCACGAAGGCGAGGAACGCCACGAATCCCCAGCGCAGCGCGTTCTGCGGCAGGCGCGCCAGCAGCCAGGTGCCGATCTGCGCACCGGCGACGGCGAAGACGGCCAGGATGATCGCGGGGATCCACGCGACGGAGCCGTGCACGGCATAGGAGATGACGCCCACCATCGCCGTCGGGACGATCGCGGCGAGCGACGTCCCCGCCGCCCGGCGCTGATCGAAGCCCAGCAGGAACACCAGCATCGGCACGATGACGGTGCCGCCGCCGACGCCGAACAGGCCCGACAGAAGACCGGCCGCGAGACCGATGCCCACACAGGAGAGGACGAAGCGCGCACCGCGCGGGCGCCCCGGAACGATCTCTGTACTCATGCGCCCGGTGCCTCCGAGATCACGTCGTCGGAGGTCGCCGCCTGCTCGAACTGCGAGCGGTACAGGCGCCAGTAGGCTCCCTCGGCGGCGATGAGCTCCTCGTGGGTGCCCTTCTCGACGATGTCGCCGTGCTCCATGACCAGGATGAGGTCGGCATCGCGGATCGTCGACAGTCTGTGGGCGATGACGAAGGACGTGCGCCCCTCGCGCAGCGCCGCCATCGCGTGCTGCAGGAGCAGCTCGGTGCGGGTGTCGACCGAGCTCGTCGCCTCGTCGAGGATGAGCACGCTCGGCGACGCGACGAATGCCCGCGCGATCGTGATGAGCTGCTTCTCCCCCGCGGAGACGTTCGCCGCATCCTCATCCAGGACCGTGTCGTAGCCGTCCGGCAGCGAGTGCACGAAGCGGTCGACCCGGGTGGCGACGGCTGCCTCCATGATCTGCTCGTCGGAGGCCGTCTCGTTGCCGTAGCGGATGTTGTCTCGGATCGTCCCGGCGAACAGCCACGGATCCTGGAGCACCATGCCGGTGCGCGAGCGCACGTCGTCGCGGGTGAGCTCGGCGATGTCCTGCCCGTCGAGCAGGATGCGTCCGCCGTCGAGCTCGTAGAAGCGCATCAGCAGGTTCACAAGCGTCGTCTTGCCGGCGCCCGTCGGACCCACGATCGCGACCGTCTGACCGGGTTCGACCCGGAAGGAGAGGTCGCGGATGAGCGGCTTGTCGGGCGCGTATCCGAATGCCACGTGCTCGAACTCGATGACACCGCGTCCGTCGCGCAGTGCGGGGGCGTCGGCGGCATCCGGCTCCTGCTCGTCTTCGTCGAGCAGGTCGAACACCCGCTCGGCGGAGGCCGTGCCGGACTGGACGACGGCGGCCATCCCGCCGAGTTCGGAGAGGGGCTGGGTGAACTGCTGCGAGTACTGGATGAACGCCTGCACGTCGCCGAGACGCAGCTGCCCCGACGCCACCATCAGCCCGCCGAGCACGGCGATGCCCACGTAGCTGAGCGAGCCGATGAACATCATCGCGGGCATCATCAGACCCGACAGGAACTGCGCCATGAACGCGGCCTGGTAGAGCTCCTCGTTCTCCGCCTGGAACTTCTCGCGCGAGTCCTCCTCGCGCCCGTAGACGCGCACGAGCGCGTGACCGGAGAACGACTCCTCGACGCGGGCGTTGAGGCGTCCGACCTTGCGCCACTGCGTCGCGAACGCCTTCTGCGACTTGGGTCCGATCACGCCGAAGACGACGGCCATGAGCGGCAGCGCGATCAGGGCGACGATCGCGAGCTGCCACGAGATGGAGAACATCATCACGAGGACGCCGACGACGGTGAGGACGTTGGTGACCGCGGTCGACAGGGACTGCTGCATCGTCTGGGTGATGTTGTCGATGTCGTTCGTGACGCGCGAGATCAGCTCGCCGCGTTGCACGCGGTCGAAGTATGACAGCGGAAGGCGGTTGATCTTCGCCTCGACCTGCTCGCGCAGGCGCCACATCGTGCGCACCATGATCACGTTGATGACGTAGCCCTGCAGCCAGGTCAGCACGGCGGAGGCGATGTAGATGGCCATCACCGCGACGAC
Source organism: Microbacterium sp. MMO-56 (assembly GCF_037146215.1). NCBI lineage: Bacteria > Bacillati > Actinomycetota > Actinomycetes > Micrococcales > Microbacteriaceae > Microbacterium > Microbacterium sp. MMO-56. The sequence goes on along the minus strand of NZ_JBBCVW010000005.1, from coordinate 12,093 downwards.
GACGCCGCGCAGGCGATCGAAGTCGACGCCCGCCCCGACCTGGAAACCGTGCATCGCGGAGACGATGTTCGCGATGTCGGCCTGCCCGGCGCTCTGCAGCGCGGCGACGACGTCCGCCTGAGAGGTCCCGGCGGGGAACTGCCCCGCCAAAGAGGCCGACACGACCCCCTCGAAGATGATGTTCGTCGCCTCACCGAGGACCTTCGGGGCGATGACAGCGAGGACGACGCCGACGGCGCCGAGCAGCGACACGAGGGCGAACGCCCACTTGTACGGTCCGAGCAGCCCGATCATGCGGAAGAAGCTCGCGCGGAAGTTGCTGGCCTTGCCCGGGGCGACCGAGTCCCAGTCGCCGGAGTTCAGGCGCGCCTGCTCGGCCATCTCGAGCTCGTAGCGCTCCTCCTCGGAGAGCTCGGCGGTGTTGGGCGCGCTCATGCGTCAGTCTCCTCTGTGCGACGACGGGCGTTCACGCGTCGACTCCGAGCTGCGATTCGACGATCTCTCGGTAGGTCTCGTTGGAGGCGAGCAGATCCTCGTGGGTTCCGGACCCGACCATCCGGCCGTCGTCGAGCACGATGATCCGATCCGCGTCCGTGATGGTCGAGATGCGCTGGGCGACCACGATCTTCGTGACCTCGGGGAGCTGTCGCCACAGCGCCTGGCGCAGACGGGCGTCCGTCGCGACGTCGAGCGCGGAGAAGGAGTCGTCGAACACGAGAACCGTCGGCCGGTGGGCGATCGCGCGTGCGATCGACAGGCGCTGCCGCTGCCCGCCCGACACGTTCGTGCCGCCCTGAGCGATGCGCGCCTCGAGGCCGCCCTCCATCTCGGCGACGAAATCGCGGCCCTGCGCGATCTCGAGCGCGTCCCACAGCTCGTCGTCGGTCGCGTCCTCGCGCCCGAACCTGAGGTTCGAGGCCACGGTGCCGGTGAACAGGAAGGCCTTCTGGGGGACGTATCCGATCCCCTGCCACATGAGATCGAGGTCGGCGTCGCGCACGTCGACGCCGCCGACGCGGACCACGCCGCCGGTCACGTCGAACAGACGGGGGATCAGCGAGACGAGGGTCGTCTTGCCCGATCCGGTCGACCCGACGATCGCGACGGTCTCGCCGGGCTCGGCGCGGAACGAGATGCCCTGCAGGACCGCGGCGTCCGCGCCCGGGTAGCTGAACGTCACGTCGTCGAACTCGACGGCTCCCGGAGTCGGGAAGTCGGACACGGGGTTCGCCGGCCGGGTGAGGGCGTCCGTCGATCCCAGCACCTCGCCGATCCGATCGGCGGAGACCGCGGCGCGCGGGATCATGATCGTCATGAAGGTCGCCATGAGAACGCCCATCAGGATCTGACCGACGTACTGCATGAAGGCGAACAGGGTTCCGATCTGGACGTGGCCGGCATCGACCTGGATGCCCCCGAACCAGATGACACCGACGACGGTGACGTTGAGGACGAGCATGGCCAGCGGGAACATCAGGACGAAGAGCGACCCGACCTTGCGACCGACGACGAGGATGTCGGTGTTCGCGCCGCGGAACCGCTCCTCCTCGATCCGCTCGCGGACGAACGCACGGACGACGCGCACACCCGTCAGCTGTTCGCGCATGATGCGGTTCACGGCGTCGAGCTTCGTCTGGTACGAGCGGAACAGGGGCACCATGCGGCTGATGATGACGCCCGCGACGATCAGCAGCACGGGGACGGCGACCCCGATCAGCCAGCTGAGGCCCACGTCCTGCTGCAGAGCCATGATGATGCCGCCGATCGCCAGCAGCGGTGCGGTCACCAGCATCGTCGCGCCCATCATGGCGAGCATCTGCACCTGCTGGACGTCGTTCGTGTTGCGGGTGATCAGGGTGCCCGCCCCGAAGGAGGAGACCTCGCGCTCGGAGAACCCGCTCACCTTCTCGTACACGTCGCGCCTCATGTCACGGCCGGCGCTCATCGCCGCACGTGCGGCGAAGTAGGTGGCAATCACGGAGGCGACGATCTGCCCCAGGGCGATCGCGAGCATGAACACGCCCCGCGACCAGATGTAGCCGGTATCGCCGGTCGCGACGCCCTGGTCGATGATGTCGGCGTTCAGACGCGGCAGATAGAGCGAGGCCATCGCGGAGGCGAACTGGAAGACGAGCACGCCCAGCAGCCACCACTTGTAGGTCCAGAGGTACCGGACCAGGAGCTTACCGAGCATGCGCGATCTCCGTTGCTGCGGGATGGGGACGCCCCATGGTATCGCCGGGCCCGGACATCGACAGACGGCCCGGGTCCACGGCACGCGCAGAGATCCGGACGTTCAGCTCTGCCTCGCATCGCGAGGCGGCGTCACCGCCGGCGCGCCGGATCGGTGAGCCGGTCCATCGCCATCGCGACGCGACGCCGGCTCATCAGCCGGAGCCCGGCCGCGGCCACGCGGTTGGTCCTCCCATCGATCACGCTGGGGTTCGGCGATGTGCTCTCCAGATGCGACAGGGCTGTCGAGACCACATCCGCCGCGGTCCGCGGTCGCGCTCCCGCCGTGGCGTCCTCCGTGCCGACGACGGAGTTGAACTCGGTGCTGGTCGCGCCCGGGGAGAGCGCGAACACGGTCAGGCCCGTACCCTTCAGCTCCGCCCAGAGCGCCTCGGTGAAGCTGAGCACGAAGGCCTTCGCGGCACCGTACACAGCCATCCGGGGTGTCGGTGTGTAGGCGGCCATGCTCGCGACGTTGACCAGCATCCCGTCGCCCGCGGACAGCAGGTCGGGGAGGAACGTCGAGGTGAGCCGGACGGGCGCGCTCACGTCGACGGAGATCTCCGCCTCCAGACGGTCGGGGTCCTCCTCGACGAAGGCTCCGAACGTGCCGAATCCGGCGTTGTTGATCAAGCTCGTCACTCGCACTCCCGCCGCATCCGTCGCGGCCTTGATCTCGGAGGCGACGGTCGGGGATGTCAGATCCGCCGGCACGACCGTGACGGCGACGCCGTGGTCGTGGCGGAGGGCGTCGGCGAGATCGTCGAGTCGGTCACGGCGGCGCGCGACCAGCACGAGCGACGAGCCGCGCGCAGCCAGCTCACGGGCGAACCGAGCGCCGATTCCGGAACTCGCGCCGGTGAGCAGGACCGTCTGGGATGCGTAGGAAAACGTCATACCTGGCACAATAGGCGATCTGCGCCTCAGTGCCAAGTATGTATGATCGATGTCATGCGCACCGACACGGCGTGGGACAGACAGCGCGCGGCGATCCGCGCGGAGATCACCGCGACCGCGCTCGATCTGTTCCTTCGACAGGGATTCGAGGCGACGAGCATCGACCAGATCCTGGACCGCGTCGGGGTGTCGCGTCGATCCTTCTTCCGCTACTTCGGGACCAAAGAGGATGTCGTTCTCGGCGACCTCATCGCACGCGGTGAGGCCATCGCTGCCGCGCTCGGCCGCCGGCCGATCGAGGAGGATCCGTGGACCGCGCTCCGCACCGCGTTCGGCGACGCGGCCGAGACCTCCGCAGTGGACTCGACGAGGACCCTCGCGGTGGGGCGCATGCTGTTCGGCACGCCGTCTCTCCGCGCACGCCACCTGGAGAAGCGGCTGCGATGGCAGGAACTGCTGGTCCCGCTCATCGCGGCGAGACTCCCCACGAGCCCCGACCGGGAACTCCAGGCGAACGCGATCGTGGCGGCCGCGCTGACCTGCCTGGATGCGGCGTCGAGAGCCTGGCTCGATTCCGATGGCCGCGACGATCTGGGAGACCTCTACGATCGCGCCGTCGCGGCGGTCCGCATGCCACCGGGGAATGCGGAGACGACGGCGGAGCCCCACTGACCCGAACTCCACTCGGAGACCGGCCGCGTCGCCCGCCCCGTCCGGGCGAGTCCCGGTGACCGGTGCGTGCCGGCGCTACTCGGGGTCGCCCACCCGAGGAACGGCGATCTCGCGTTCGCGATCGGCGTGGGCGTTCAGCGCGGAGAGCACCGCGGCCCGAATGAGGAAGAACAGCACCAAGAGCGACACGGCGCTCACGAACAGGTAGGTGAGGATGTCGGGCATGGCATCAACCCTAACGACGGGCTCCGGGCGGCTCCGGTCCTGGGCGGAGCGCCGACGGAAGCCGCGTCGCTACGATGGGCCCCGATGTCCAGCGATTCCCGGTTATCTCCCCCGCGGCGTCGTCGGTGGCTGATCGCCACCGCGGCGGTCGGCCTGGGTGTCCTGGTCGCGGCGATCGCCCTCGGCCAGAGGAGCTCCCTCACGACGAACGTGACGATCGCGCTGAGCTACGTGGGAGACGACGGACGGACCTACTCGTGCACCTACGACTACCGCACTCCGAAGCGTCTGCCGATGCCCGCCGACATCGCTCAGGACATGAACGGACGGGACTGGTCCGAGACGGGTCGGCTCGTCTACGAGTGGGCGAAGAATCACCACGCCGAAACCTGGACGACCCAGGATGACCTGCCCGCGGACGATCCGCAGTCGACACGCGCGGAGGCGTCGTGGGCCCTCGCGATGGAGCGTTTCGTCAGATTCCCTCCGTGGACGGTCGATGCCGGCGACGGCCCGGAGTACGAGCTGTGGTGGGAAGCACGACAAGGAAGCGATTGCGAAGACGGCCTGCGATGAGCGGTGCCTGCAGCTGAGTGCGATCGCGTGGTTCCCGTTCCGACGACGTCAGTCTCGCCGTTCCTCTCGGTTCAGCGATCGGAGAATCAGCCCTTGCGACACGGCGACGAAGAACATCCCCGCAACCGTGAGCCAGAGGCCGGGGCCCACCACGCCGGTGAGGATGAGCACGCTCACCACCAGGCCGTAGACCACCCCCAGCCCCAGGAACACGATCGCAGCTCTCCGGCGACCGCTCGTTCTCTGCATGCGACCCATCCTCTCAGCGCGCCGCCGAGGCATCCAGCGGCCCGCCGCGCTCTGCCGAGCGTGTAGACAGGAGCCTTCCCGTCACCTCAGGCTTGCCAGTACGCTGCCGACCGCGAACGTGACCACGAATGCGGTCAGCACCCACGAACCGATCGTTCGGCGGCGAGACCGCACCGTCGCCGATGCGCCCAGCCCCTCGCTGAGCCCCGCGATCAGGAAGACGACCGCGACGACAGCAGAACTTCCCGCGAGCACTGCGAACACGATGATCCAACCGACGAGCTCGGGACGGAACGGGCACACCCGTATGCTCAGCGACACGAGGTTGTAGGCGACGATGCTCGCAATGATCGACCCGAGCGCACCTTGCATCTGCATGCCCGCCGTCGTCGTGTTCTTGATCGCCGTCGCGCGGCTTCGAGGCATCGGAATGTGACTCGCCTCCATCACGAGTCGAAACCAGGCGGCGGATGACCTCGCCGTGACCACCAGGCTCACACAGATGGCCAGCAAGAATGCGCCCCCTGTCATGGCGGCGAAGCCGCCGAATCCGGAATTGATCACGTATCGCTCACCGGGCACATTCGGAGAGTGCCCATCTCAGTTCAGGGGAATCGGTCGATGGTGCGGGGAGCCCGAGAGAGCGTCCGCGGCGCGCGTGCAGAAGTCTCCTAGCTCCGCCCCACGCAACCGTCGTGGCCAGACTACGGCGTGCGGGTCCACCGGGAACACCACGACCGGCGGAAGCGGCCCGCACAGTCGGGCCCGCACGTCCCATTCTGGGGCAACCACCCAGACCGTCTGCGGCGTCGGGGTGGCGCCGTCGCGGCAGAGTTCGAAGGCCTGGGCAGGGGCAGATGTGTTCGTCGACGCGATTCTTCTCGAGTCGGCGTAATAGTTCGCGGTGGCGCGGTTCTCTTGGTTGTGACCTCAGCATTTCTTGCGAGGGTCACCCGAGTGGCGAGCGGCCGGAACCCTCGCCACGGACCACGTCGGCATCCCCTTCACCCGACGGCCCACGAGCGTGGGGTGTCCCAGCGCCCCACGCTCCGGACGGTAGAAGTAACCGCTCTGACAGAGTTGCCCTGCGCGTGGACGATCGACTCAACTCTGCGTCGACTGCCCGCGCCGCTTGGACGTGCTGGCCGCCGTGCGGGATCTGCAGCTACGACGAGCCGACACCCGCCCGCTGCGCCATACGTAGAGGACGGCGCTGATGAGCAGAACACCGGCGATCGCGGCCCACCAGGGGAACCCTGGCAGGTCCGGCCTCGCTCCGGCCTGAGCGACGATGTCCGGAGGCGTGGGTGTGACCCGCTCGGCCGTCACGAGGATGCGATGGGAGTTGACGCCGAGGGGTGTACACGTGACGAGAGTGACGAGGTCCTTGCCCGGAACAGGCATCACCTTTTGCGATTCCTCTGGAAGGACAGTCTGGGTCTCGAACACGCGGTAGGTGAGCACGTCGCCGAAGATCTCGATGGTGATCAGGTCTCCTACCCTTACCAGGTCGAGATGATCGAACAGTGTCGCTTCCGGTAGGCCCCGATGCGCGGTCAACACGGTGCGCTGTGAGGGTCCGCCCACGGGGAGAGAGGTGCCCTCGAGATGCCCGACGCCTCGCGCGAGCGTGTCGTCACTGGTCCCGTGGTAGATCGGCAGGTCGACGTTGATCGAGGATACCCGCAGGCGTCCCATGACACCGTCATGGTTGGCGTTGAGCAGTGATTCGTACTGCGCGTGTGCTCCGGGATCGCCGGCGACCGTCGGCAGCCTGCTGCCGGGCGAGACCAGTGCGCCGCCGACGAGGAGATCGTTGTAGCGTGCGGCTGCGACGAGTTGCGCATCGAGTTCGGCGCTTCCCTCGAGGGCCTGACTGCCGGTCACCTCGGTGATCAGGGTCGACTGCTGGTACTGGGAGTACCAGCTCGAGATCTCGGGGTAGCCGAGAACACCGAATCCGGCGAGGAGGAGCAGAGCCGCTCCCGCCGACCCCCAGGGCATTCGCCACCGCCGCGCACGTCGTGCGTCCGCGCGTGTCGATGGCGTGCGCGGTGACCGTGGATCAGCGGTGACGGTCATAATCTCTTCTTTCTGGTCCGTGCCGTTCGACGTCAACGAAGGGGGCGAGGATGCACAATCCCCGCCCCCTTCGGATCGATCAGCGCTGGGCGCGACGGCGTAGCGTCAGCAACGCGCCCGCGGCGATCACGATCAGCGCCAGACCACCGACCGTGAACCACACGGTCCCGTCTGCGCCCGTCAGCGGAAGCTGCGGGCCCTGGACCTTCGTGTTGGGGAAGGTGTACTCCGTGACGGCGGTGCCGTTCGCGCTGATCGTCACGAGACGAGGTGCGCTGTCGAGGACGTAGCCGTTGGGGGCCTGGGTCTCAACGAGGCAGTAGTTCTTCGTGCCGGGCTCGATGCCGGCGTTGGTGTTGCTGATCCACAGCGCCTGCGAGAACGTGCCGTCGGCACCGGTCTCGCCCGTCGCCACCGCGGTAGTGGGCAGCTGGGTGCAGTCGGCGCCCACGGCCTCATAGACCGCGAATGCGGCACCGGCCAGGGTCGTCTTGGCGGACGCATCCTGCTTGAGCACGCGGAGCGTGCCCCAGTTGGTGGTCGGAGGGTTCACAGGCGTCGTCGTGCCGTTGAGGGTGACGTCAGCCTCGTTCTTGATCAAACCGACCGCCGAACCGTCGACAGTCGTCGTGAGTGCTGCCGTGACGGTAACGGCGCCCGCCGTGGCAAGCTCGTTGACCTTGTCGAGGCCACTCGCGGTGAGTGTCACCGTGGCGCCGCTGACGGTGTAGTCCCCGGCCGCGAGTGCGGTGCCGTTGACAGAGATCGCGTCCCACGCGGTGAACGTCATCCCTGCGGCGGGGTTGTCGGTGATCACCAGCGACTGGTACGCGAGAGGGGACTGCGGAACCGGGACGGTGATCGTCCACGGCACGACTGCGCCGGGCACGACGACACCGTCCTCGTTGGAACCGGCAACCGTCTTCTGCGGTACGAACTGGTTCAGCGTGTTCTTCGGGTACACGTGTACGTCGAAGTTCCAGCTCGCAGTCTGACCGTCGCTGCTCTGTACCGGGAAAGGGACGGTGACGAGGAACGGAGCAGCAGGCGTCTTGATGAGGTTGCCTCCCGACCCGGTCTCCTTCACCAGGTAGAGGCCCTTCAGACCCGAGAACGCCGTCGCACCGTTCTCGTCGGTCGCCTGCGTGGTACCGGCGGTGCTGATCTCGCAGAACCCGGCCGGAACATCCCCCGTCGCCGAATCGAAAGCGGCGGACGCGGTCGTGACGTCCGCCCAGCCGGCAGGCGTCATCAAGTCGACCGGAGAGCAGGTGGCACCGTTCGAGGTCCCGAGCTGCCAGATCGTGAACTCCACGCCCTGCAAGGCCGGTAGGTTCACGCTCTGTGCCGAGCCGTCGTTGGGCTGGCCCGTCGGATCACCCGCGTACTTGTGGACCGTCAGGGTGCCCGGCTGATCAGGGACGACCGGGAATCCGGCCGCATTCGCCGCACCGCCGAGGCCGCTCAGGCCCGCCAGCGCCAACGCGAACACCCCCGCCGCCATCGCAACCCGCCGCAACGGGCCCGTGTTGTTCGTCATCCTTCTGCCTTTCTTTGTGATCGAAGCGCGTGCAATCCGCCTGCGCCCCTACTGCTGGTCGAGGAGCGAGCGGGGCCGCGCGCTCCGGGGGTCAATGACGTGGTCGCTGGATGCGTCGGAAGCACCCAAGACAACAGATGTCAGAGGCGGCGGGTTCGTCGCAGTCGTCGGACGCCGAAGATCGCGGCGGCGATGGCCATGATCGCGAACCCGCCGAAAATGTAGGCATCTCGGCCGACCCCGCCCGTCAGCGGCAGCGTCGGTGGGACCACCGGTGTGTTGACGAACGCACCGATCGTGACGACCGTGCCCGCGTTCGTGCCGTCGATCGTGAAGCCATGCGAGGTCGGGTCGATGAGGTAGCCGATCGGCGCCGTCTTCTCCACGAGCGTGTAGGTGCCCCATGTCAGGCTCACCACGGAGAACGTCCCCACGGCGGGGTCCGCATCGGGGCCGGTGCACGGCGCCTGCACGCAATCGACGACCTCAACGGTCGGGCCGGTGCTGCCGGGGCCGGTCAGAGTCCATACCGATCCGCCCAACGAAGCGCCCTCAGGATCTGTCTTGGTCCAGGTGACAGCGCCCGGCCGGCTCACATTGGTGAACGTACAAGTCACGTTGCCGGTGACGGGGACGACGACCTTCGTCACCGCGGCCGCGTCGCCGCCGCAGATGATCCCTGTGAGCTGGTAGCCCGCGATCTGGTTGATCTCTTCGAGGGAGTACTCCCCAGCCGGGAGGTACTTCTGCTCCCCCGTGTCAAACGTGTAGGTCGCGGTACCGCGCTTCGCGGTGAGCTTCTGGTTCCAGTCGGAGGAGACAGCGCCGCCGCCGTTGGTGTTGTCGACGTTCTTCACGAGGGTCAGCGACCCGCGTTGCGCGGTGTTGGTGACTGTGAACGCTGCCGGCGCACCTGCCGCGACCGTCGCCTGCGCAGGCGAGGCGACGCCGGAGGCCCACGACCACGACGAGTCGCGGAACAGCGCATTGGACGGCGTGTTCTCGGAGACCGCGCACGCGGCGGTCAGCGGAATCGTCGCGAGGCTTCCGGTGGTCGCGGTGAGGGTGGCCACGCCGACCCCGGCTACCGTCCAGCCTCCCCCCGCCACAACGGTGCCCGTCGGGTATTGACAGCTCCACGCGCCTGTGAAAGTCGCGTTGCCGATGAGGTCGGCGGCCGTGACGCCGCCCGCCAGCGCCTTGGTGACCGTGATCGACCCATACTTGCGGGTGGTGGTGTTGGTGACGGTGAACGATTTCGTCGTGTCGGTCACGATCGTCTGCGCTCCGGCCGGAGAGAGCACTCCCGAGCTGGCCGCCGCCCAAGAGTAGGACGCGTCGATCAGCTTGCTCTGGGTCAGTTGGGTCGTGTCCTCTGAGACCGTGCACGAACGGCCGTTGGGGATGCCCGCTACTGTGACGGGTTGGGCCGTGGTGACATCCACCGCGCCGGTGAAATCGGGGCCGCAGTTGTACGAGACGACGAAAGGCGTCGTGGACGCGACCCCTCCCCCAGAGACCACCTTCGCGATCCTCAGCGCTCCCACAAGGGGCGAGTTGGTGAAGGTACAGCTCAGCGATTGACCCGAGCCGGGGCTGGTCACAGACAGCGTCGACCCCATGCCACTCGCGCCGTTGGTGCAACTCCAACTCGTCGAATACGCGCTGAGCGACCCGGATGCGGCCGTCTCCGTCATCGTGAGGGCGGTCCCGGATGGAACCGGGACGGGGCCGATCTGCTGGGCCTGAATGCCGTTCGAGGTGCCGCTCGTCGTGGCGGTGGCGACCGTGGTCGGACCGTTCTTGAGCGTCATCGTGAACTGGTCGCTCGATGCGGCCCGGCCCACGACGTTCTTGAGCACCGTCACGTTCGCCGGAGAACTGCAGCTGGCCAGGTCGGTGCTGCTGGACAAGGTGGTCGTCGACGTGGACACATACGTCCATGTCGTCGGGTCGTACTTGCGGACGGTGTCCGAGCTGCCCAAGAACACGGTGCCGTCGCCGTTGAACGCGAGCCCGTTGACCGTGCCGAAGCCCGTCAACGTGAAGGATGCAGACGCGGAGCGATTGATCTGGTTGCCGGGGCTCGCGAGCGCGTTGGCGAGGGTCGCCGCTGTCACTGAGTAGATGTTGACCGAGGTCCCCGAGCGCACGACGTAGAGATTGCCCGCTGAGTCGAAGGCCATGTCTCCGTTGGCGGTGGTCGTGCTGCTGCTCAAGCCGGTGTCGATGTAGCCGACGAACATCGTTGCGTTGGTAGTCGGATCGAAGTCGTAGAGCCGGAACACGAGGCGCGAGCCCATGTCGTGGTATCCGCCGAACAAGAAGTGGCCCGTCACGAGGTTGACGGCACCTGCTATCAGGGACCGAGAGTTGTTGGTGGTGGATGCTGTGTTCGGCAGCGAGACCCAGGATTTCGTTGCCGGCGTGTAGCGCAGGATGGATGCAACGTTCTGGCCCACACGGCCGGCCCGGTCATACGCGTAGGCGACATCGCCGTTCGCCCCCACAGCCAGCCCGTTGACGTCGGAGACCCCCGTCCAGCTGCCCACCGTCGTGACAGCCGACCCCGAGATCTGCCGCACGGCGCCCCCCGCCGAGACGGAATACAGCGTGTCGGCCTGGCAGAGCAACGGGTTCCCGGCGGCCCGGGGCACAGCTGCGTCGCGGGGCGCGCTCAGCGTGGGCTGCTGCGGAGCAAGGGGATCCTCGATCGACGAGGGCTGCGAAGCCTGGCTAGATGACTCACTCGAAGTCGGCGCCTCAGGCGAGAGCGGGTCTTGCGGGGGCTCCCCCGTTGTGGGGCCAGTCGCGTTCACGGGGACTTCGCTCACACCCGTGGCACTCGGTGATGGCGACGCTTCCGCCGCAAGTGCGACCGGCGCGTTCCATGACAAAGCGATGGTGAGCGTCAGCACAGTCACGAGGCCAGCCGTAAAGGACAATTTTCGCAGCACCACTGGCCACAGACGCCGCCGACCGCGTCGGCTTTCCCCGGTCGGAACAAGTCCGAAAATGTCACGAGCGTCGCTCATGATCCCCACAACCTGTCACATCGTCGAGCGAGCTCCCACCTCACCCGATGGCAACGGACACCCCAGCCCGTTCAGTCGAGCGCAGCCCCCCGGCCATCGACTCGACCACTTCCGAACGTAGCCCGACCATGTGATAGCGAACACAGCCGGGTCGCCGTGAAAAACGGATCGGTGACGGGTTGACCCGCCCCACGGGCGTGGTGCCAGTCACCTCCTCGTGCAGCAGTCCCCAGCTCCACTCCCGCCTTCGCGAACTGCAGATCACGAAGCACGAAGTTCGGTCACATCTGGGTCGACGACGACGGACACCTCCTCCAGGTCACCCACGAGCTCCAGCCCCTAGTCGCAGCCATCCGCGACGCCGCCCTCCACACCGCCACCAACAAGAAAAGCGCCGGAGAGATCTCCGACGCTTCCTCTTCCGAACGCCTCGACCTTTATCTCAAGGTCATTTGTTCGAGTAAAACTAGTTCGGTAGCGGGAGCGGGGCTTGAACCCGCGACCTCACGATTCTCAGCCGGTGTCTTCCAGTGCATTCCTTTGCCTTCCATTTATCCCGCTTGATCTGCGCTTTCGGGCCGCAGT